>JBBSBT010000220.1:0-5781 GCA_038250985.1 Bacteroidales bacterium | reverse complement strand
TGTTGATGATGAACCGCTGGCGCTGGATTTACTGGCAGGGTATGTTGAAAAAACGCCATCTCTTTCACTTGCCGGACGATGCAGCAGTGCTTTCCAGGCGATGGATGTGCTTGATAAAACAGAAGTGGATCTGATGTTTCTGGATATACAGATGCCTGGTTTATCAGGCCTGGATTTTTCGCGAAGTTTAAAGGACGGGCCAAGAGTGATTTTTACTACCGCATTTGAGCAATATGCGCTCGAAGGATTTAAAGTGGATGCGCTCGATTATTTGCTGAAACCCATCAGTTATCCGGAATTCCTGAATGCCGTTAACAAAGCGAAACGATGGTTCGAACATTTTGAAAAAGAGAGTGTTCCGGAAGCACGGAATTCCATATTTGTAAAAGCGGATTACAAATTGATTCAGATTGAATTCAACAACATATTGTATATTGAAGGCTTAAAAGACTATGTAAAATTTGTCCTTGAAGGGGATGAAAAGCCGGTACTTTCGCTGATGAGCATGAAATCATTGGAGGAAAGTCTTCCTGAATCAAGATTTATGAGGGTTCATCGTTCTTTTATTGTGAACCTCGATAAAATTAAAACTATCGAGCGTAACCGCATTGTTTTCGGAAAGGAATATATCCCTATCTCCGACAACTATAAGGAGAAATTTCAGAAGTTTTTAAATGAGCGTTTTTTCTAAGAGATTCTTTCCGGCCTGTCTCTTATACAACCTAAAAGTATTTAAGCAGCAATGCTATACAAACCAGATCCAAAATGCCACCACAAATAATACTTGTGTGGCTTATTCTGTTACTTCCTAAATCGTTTCCACATTTCCCGTCCTTTTTAAAATTCCCCACGCCTCAAGTTCTCCTTTAATGGCTCGCAGGTATCCTTTCAGCAGCACATACCACAACAGTTGACGGTAGAGAATCCGCTGCAGGAAAAGGTTATATGCATTTCGCAGTGTAAATTTTTCCCCGTCGAAGCGGAATGCAATTGTGGAGATAATCAGGTCGAGAAGATAGTATCCAAAGTAAAGTGCTACAATAATACCTCCCTTTGGCATAAACAAGGAAAACAGCAGTGTGATATCGACAAGGGGCGACAGTATGGGTAAAATAAGCTGGAAAAGCAGCATATTGGGCAACAAAACCCATCCTAAATTAGGATTTCGCCGTACAAACATCTGGTCGTGGTGTTTCCAGAAAACCTGCATAATTCCGAAGGTCCAGCGGAAACGTTGTTTCAACAGCATATGCATGTTTTCAGGCACTTCGGTAAATGCAAGCGCCTCGTTACAGGTACGGATTTTGTAGCCGGCCCGCAGCAAACGGATGGTCAGGTCGCAATCTTCGGCAAGCGTATCGGTTGTAAACATGCCGGCTTTCATCACGGCATCACGTCTGAAAGCACCGATAGCCCCGGGTACCACCATAATTGCGTTAAGCGTATCATAGGCACGTCTTTCGAAATTCTGGCTGGTTATATATTCAATCGATTGCCAGCGGGTGAGTAAGTTCTTCCGGTTTCCCACTTTCACATTTCCGGCTACCGAAGCCACCAGCGGGTCGCTGAAATAAGCGAGCAGTTTCGAAACGGCATCCGGATTCAGAACCGTATCCGCATCAATGCATACCAAAACATCTCCGGTAGAAAATCCTATCCCGTAGTTTAAGGCAGATGCCTTGCCCCCGTTGGGTTTAGTCAGTACTTTTACTTTCGGGTTTTTGCCATAAAGCGCCTGGATGTTTTTAAAAGTATCATCTTTTGATCCATCATCAACAAATACAATTTCAAAGTCGGGGTAATCGCTGCGCAACAGGTTCTCAACTGTTTTAGGAGCAGTTAACTCTTCGTTATATCCCGGCACAATGATACTTACCTTGTATTGAACGGGAGAAACCGGCCCGGGTAACTGCTTTTTCGAATTTCTTTTTTGCCTGATGGCGAGAGTTGCAATACTCAGTATTTTAAAGAGCGAAAGCAGCATGGCCAGAAAGAATATAGCTGAAATTACCCGGTTGAAAACATAACCCACCCGGAACACCGTTGCATCAGCCGATTCGAGATATTTGTTAAATGACCCAGTAGCCACGGGCATCAGGTCGTCACGTTTTTTGTCCATTAATTTCGCCAAACTAACAAACTTGTATCCATGTGCTTTGTAGTATGCAATAATGCGGGGCAGGGCTTTAATTGTTTCTTCGCGGTAACCGCCGGCATCGTGCATCAGGATAATATTCCCGAGTCCCTGCTGTGCTTCGGCCCTTGTAACAATAGTATCTTCCGTAACTCCTTCTTCCCAGTCACGGGGATCGATAGATGAACCTATAGTAAGATAACCCTCTTTCTTGGCAATATAAATAGGTCGTAACTCTGCAGGATTGGTAGGCTCGGCATCGGTATTGTAGGGCGGCCTGAACAACAGGGTGTTATGACCTGTAATGCTTTCAATTATATACCCTGTCGATCGCAACTCGAGTTTCAGCCTGTCATCCGATGCCAGTTCGAGGTTCGGATGAAGAAAAGTATGGTTCCCGATTTCGTGCCCTTCTTTGTAAACCCTTTCAACCAGGGGTAGATTTTCTTCGGCATTTACACCCGTCATAAAAAATACGGCCGGGACCTTATTTTTGCTCAGAATATCCAGGATTCGGGGAGTATAGCGCTCGTCAGGCCCGTCGTCAAAAGTCATAACAATTTCCTTCGGCTTTTCACCGGTTTTGTTTATTACATATCCTGTGGGCAGGTCAATGTACGATTCTTCCGAAATAAGGTTTTCTTTTTTATCATAATCAACTTTAAATTTGCCCGGCTGAGGTTCAGTCATCACATTAAGAACTTCGCCGGCCCCGTTGTAATCGACATTATTGGAGGAAGGAACAATGTTGAGAATATTACTGTTAAATGGTTTCAACGCTAAAGCTGTTGCCGAAAGATCGCGGTTATAAAACTGCCAGATCCTGGCATCTTCCGATCCCAGGTACCACATGCAAACCCCCGATGTTTCGAAATCCGCTGCTGCACGCATTGCATTGAAAGCGGTAGCTGCATCGGCAAAAAACACGTTGTGAATTTTATCGTTATCGTCGTAATAGGAATAATTTAAATTATAATCGTTGTTATCGAATTTTACTTTGCCTTCGCTTTCAAGAGCTGTTGTAACTGCTTCCTGGTACGTAACGTCCTGTCCCTGGTAGTCGGCCTGCCAGTCGTACCCAAAAGCGGCAATACAAAGCACGACTTTATTGGAGGGCACTTTTTTACACAGATCGTCCAGGGCAGCTTCCACCCAGTATTGCGGAGCAAGAGGCCCGGCAGCCGATGTGGCATTATGCAGGTCGTAGCCCATCAGGAAAAGAAAATCATTATTCTTTGCCAGTTCAGCAACATTATAATCCTCGTTAAAAGGAGCTATATCCTGGGTTACAAAATATCCTTTGGAATGAAGTGCCTGGTATAATTCTTTCTGAAAGGCAATCATATATTCATCGGTAGTTTCATCCAGATCTTCAAAATCGATATTTACCCCGTTGAATTTGTAAGTTTCCAGTGTTTTAACAATGCTGTTAATTAAAACGGTACGACGCGCAGGAGAAATTATAATACGATGTACATTGGCCCCGTTCCATTTATTATTGAAAAAATTTGAGATCATTGGAACAATGGCGAGGTGGTTGCGGCGCATAACTTCGAGGGCTTCCTGGTCAATATCGGTCGACACAACATCGGAAGTATCCTGTATAAACAGCCATTCGGGCAGTATCATATTCATTTTTGACGCATTGTGCTTCAACGAATATTTCGATTGTATATCCCAGTTTACATAAAAAGCAGCCCGGATGGGAATTATATTTTTTACAATCCCCGGTATGACTTTATCTTTTTTATAAAAATTGTGACCCTCGCGTTTCCGGGCTTCATTGGCCAGTTTAATAAAATGTTTGGTCTCGGCACCCTTAACGTCATCATCTTTAATTTTTTGAATATCATCCTGGGTAAGCAAAAGATGCTCGTGCAAGGTTGGGAGGTTAAAAGCCTGTTTATGGAATAAAGATATCAGAATCGCTGTAATACCGACGACTAAAACGACAGCCAGGATTTTTACACCCCACAGGAAACGTTTCCAGCGGGTTGAACTTTGCGAATAGAAAACAGGTTTTGGGGACGTTTGCATGATTTATTTTATCGGGCATTACGATCAGATACTGATTTTATAATCAACAATATGCTGGCACTATGGCAGGTTAATTAATCGGGGTTTTGTAAATCTCTTTTAAAATCGCGTCGGTAGCAGAAGAAGGATTATCATTATAATGATGGTTGCCCGGAACGGTAATTATTTTTGCCCCGGTTGCGCTGAAATGAGAGCGGGTTGAGGTGCTCTCTTCAATACCGAAAACACAAACAGTGTGCAATTGTTTTATCCTCCTGATTTCGGCAGGAACATTGTACTTGTCGTCAGCCGTACCGAAGTTCAGCATATCACTGATATGTATTTCGAAATCAGCTGTTTCGTCGGGCGACAGGCTGTAAACCCCTACACATGATTTTTTCAGATCAGTGGAAAGCCGGCTAGCAATAAAAGGAACCACGCACGCACCAAAAGAATACCCTGCCAGTGCAAATTTTTTCTTGTTCCATTGCTGCATATAATACTGTATGGCTTTCGAGACTGCTATGGTGGTCTCGTCGGGAGTCTTTGCATTCCAGAAATATTTTTGCGCATCGAGCCCCGCCACAGGCATTCCTTTGGCTGCAAATGCTTCGCCCAGTGAATTATCGAAGCTGGTCCAACCGCCATCGCCCGAGATCAGGAATACCATCGGCAAAGTATCCCTTGCGGCGGCAGGAATAACAATAACCGGGAAATCGCCGCCTAACGGTTTCAGTTTCTGTGATTGCAATAGAGCGTTTTGTGCTGCTTTTTGTTCGGCAAAACCGGGCGATACCAATATTTTTTTATATGCATCGATAAACCTGGGAAGCCAGGCCGAAGAAACAACGAAACCAGGGTCAACACCAGGTAATTCAATCAGCTGCCCTGTATTTACATTTTTCATGAATTGCTCCATAGCTGCCTGTGGATAATCGGGGTTTTTTGCCCCGTATAATACCACAAACGGGGCAGTGAGATTACCCGATGCTTCCAGGGAAGTTGAATTGCTGTTTTTTGCAGCATGTTGTTTTAATCCGGAACCACTGCAAAGCGGTTTGTATAGTTTAATTTCCGGCTTAAATGCCAGCGCCAAAACGCCTTTGAAAGTATTGGCCGGAGCTTGCGCCAGGGCACCGTAAGCCAGGGTTGAACCCGATGAAAGCCCGACCAGGATAGGTTTGAAATATTGGCTCAGCTTATATTTCTTTTGCAGATACATACTTAGCTCCTCCAGATCTCCTGCCGGGTAGAAGCACTTTTGCGCAATTGTCTTAAGCCTTTTTAAATAGTGCCGGTTATCAATACCGGCAACAATTGCACCTTGTGCAACAAGACTTTTACTTATTTCCTGATCATTTTTGTTCCACCCCTTGCCACCCGATATAAACAGCACAACCGAGTTCACTGATGAAGAAGGCTTGTAAATGATAACTTTTCCGAAAGTACCGTATTTTAATGTGTCAATATTGGAGGCATGAGCAATACTGCCAAAGAGAATCAAAACAATAAGACTCCCGGCTATTTTTTTTATTACAGGAATTTCATCCATTGGTATGTTCACTTTTTACAGTCAATTGTTTCTTAACCATAATAAAAATGATAACGAACAGGTAAATGTAATAGTCGAC
>JBBSBT010000219.1:0-5792 GCA_038250985.1 Bacteroidales bacterium | reverse complement strand
TGGCTTTACGGCATTTCCGTTAGTTTATTCCTGTTTGTAAGCGGATACAATTCAGTGATTCTCAACAAAGAGATACTATGGCCCGATCATTTCTCGAAAACTCAGACCTCAGGAATTTTTATAGCAACTGTTGATGAGCCTTTGCAGGAGAAAGACCACAGCTTTAAAACCATTCTCAGGATTAAAGGACTCAAAAAAGGGAATACCATTGTCAAAGCCGATGGCCAGGTACTCACTTATTTCGCAAAGGATTCAACTAAAAAGCCACCTGAAGAAGGCAGCCTCATTGCATTTTCAGGCAACGTACAGGATATCAGTCCGCCACAGAACCCGGGAGCTTTTGATTACCGTAAATACATGGCAAACAACAATGTATATCAGCAGATATATTTAAAAAACAATTCATGGACTAAACTTGATAAAGCTCATGGATTCAGTATTTTCCGGATTGCACATACAGCTTCCGCAAAATTCGTTTCCATACTGAATACAAACGGGCTGAAAGGGAAGGAATTTGCTGTGGCTTCAGCCCTGATCCTCGGGCAAAAGGATATGCTGGATAACGAAACACTCCAGGCGTATTCCGGCTCAGGTGTAATGCATATCCTTTGTGTATCGGGCCTGCATGTGGGTGTAATTTATTTAATCATCAGTTTCCTGCTGGGTTTTATGAAGGGAAAAGGCGGGCAACTGTACCTGAAAACCGCCATCATCCTGATCACCATTTGGGCGTACGCTGTATTGACAGGCCTATCCCCATCGGTAATGCGTGCCGCCATCATGTTTACCTTTATCTCCTTAGGCAACGCGAGCAGGCGCTATGTGCACATTATCAATTCACTGGCCGTGTCGGCAATAGTTTTGCTACTCTACAACCCGCTGATGATCAGCAATATTGGGTTCCAGCTTTCGTATATAGCCATCCTGGGAATAATTTATATCAATAAACCATTATCCGATTTATGGAATCCGCGGAACCGGGTAGCCGGATATCTTTGGGGGCTCATTACGGTTTCAATTGCGGCACAGGTAGCAACTGCCCCACTTGCCATGTTGTATTTCCACCAGTTTCCCGTGTATTTTATTGCGGCAAATTTAATTGCTGTTCCCATATCATTCCTGGCTATCTATGCAGGTATTTCAGTTTTGGTAACTTCATTTATCCCGGTAATAAGCAATTTCATGGGAATGATTACCAATTTTCTGCTGTTTGCACTAAATTCCTGTGTCGGGTTTATTGAGCACCTGCCCTATTCCGTATTGCATTTCAATACAATTTTTCAAAATGATACGATCCTGGTTTACATAATCCTGGCATCACTTATTTTGTTTCTGTATTTAAAACGAAAGGAATTTGTTTACCTCACATTTGGGATGATACTACTTTTGACCTTAAACAGGTCTCTTGCTGAAATCAGCCGGGAAAGGCAACAAAGAATAATCTTTTACAGTACAGGTAAACAGTCGGCTGCCGGGTTTATCAGCGGGAAACAACAAACACTGCTGGCCGATTCAGTGTTGATTCACGACAAGGTATCTGCCAAATATCAGCTAGCCGGAGCTTTATCACTTTATGGAATTAAGTCTGCCAGTACGTTTGCACTCGACACACTTACCACACATCATCAAAAATCCGGATGCCGGTTGAATTCAGTGCAAAATATGGGTAATCATTTTTTCTTTAACGGTAAACGTATAGCGATTATCGACAGCCTGCCCGAATCACGGGAAACGGCTACAAAATTATATGTCGATTATCTCTGGATACGGCATAATCCAGACCTCAAAATCAATGATCTGAAGAAATTATACCAGGCCGGAATGATCATTATTGACGGATCAAATTCCTATTATAAAACAAAAAAGTGGCTGGCTGAATGTGAAAAAGCAGGGATAAAAGCATATAGTCTAAAAAATTCCGGGGCGTATATTGCTGATTTATAAATCATTTTTTATTTTTTAGCTCTTAAATATGAAAATCTGAAGCTACAGTGTTTCATAGGCCCAACGGCCCGGCATCAGAATGAGATTCTGTCACCTGCCTTTATTCCATATTTTGTTGTATAACCTGCATTAACTTCCACTACATATAATGCCGGTTTCCCGGATGGGATTTGATCGAGGGAATAAGGCTTACAGTTTTTGTGAATACTAACAATTACCCGATCAGCATCTACAAAAACGATATCCAGCGGCAGAATAGTATTTTTCATCCAGAAGGCTTGTGGTTCAAGGGTTTCCATCAGGAATAGCATTCCGTTGTTTTCGGCCATAGTATCCCTGTACATCAGGCCTTGTGCACGCGAGGCGTCATCATCAGCGATCTCGATGTCGACTGTGGAAATTACATTGGTTGTTTTCCCATTTATAAATCTTAATTCTCCTTCCTTGCGAAAGACGGGTTTTGCTGAAGAAGCAGGTTGCTCATTCATTGTACTGACGGGTTTATGTACATGCTTTCCGGCAGGATTAACAAACAGTATTAAAGATCCCATAATTATGATCAGTAAAAAAATAACAGCAATTGTAATGTTGTAAACTGAGGGTTTAAATTTCATTTTTGATTAAGGTTTAATCGTTCAGAAGATAATATAGGGCACACTGCCAGGGAAACCGCTAAATTAAAACTTTAAGTCCATATAAACAGGCAGATGATCGCTGAATCCTCCAATATATTTAGCGCCATAGTAGGTTCGGAACGGTTTTTTACCAAACCAGGCTTCGTCGTCCTGAAAAAGGAAAGGTGCTTCAAAAATATGTAGCCCATGAGGCGATGTGTGTGCCAGCAGAGGCCGGGAAACGATCATGTGATCAATAGCGTCCCAGGTTTCGTGAAACTTGATTGTCCCTCTATTCCATGCCAGACCGGCACCGGCCAGCAAATTATACAGATCGTCGGGTTGCAGGTTTACTGAATCCATTTTTGCACGAAGCACCTTGCTAACACCTTCCTCGTAAGGAGATTCATTTAAATCGCCCATAATCAGGATATTTGCATCCGGATTTACAGCCAGAAGCGAATCTGACAGCCTGCGCATGACCGAGGCAACATAATTTCTTTTTGGAATGGTTGCCATAGCACCGCCAAACTTTGATGGCCAGTGGTTGACAAAAATATTAATGGTGTCGCGTTTGCAGGCTATGCCTTTCACAAATAGTATATCCCTGGTGCGCGAGGTCGTATCAAACGGGAAACGGATTCGTATAGGCTTGCTTTGCAATACCCTGAATTTCTCCGTACGATAGAGTAAAGCAACGTCAATTCCCCGCGGGTCGGGTGAATCGAAATGAATGATTCTGTAACCGAAATTTTTTAAAGGGGTATAGTTGGTTAAACCGTACAGCACACTGAAGTTTTCAACCTCACATACGCCAACCAGGTCAGGCGGATCCCAGCCTCCAACTGCCAGTATTACTTTCGAAATATTGATCTGTTTTTGTTTCAGGCGGCTACTCGTCCAACCCCGCATACCGGTAGGCTGATATTCTTCATCCGAAGTAATGCTGTCGTCCCTTGGATCAAACATATTTTCGACATTATAGAACATCACGCGCATCACACTATCGCCTCTTTTGCCGGCATCAGCCTTCTGAAATACCGGCTTCTTCGTTGTTTTTACCGGCTTTTCCTGAGCATGCAGGGCTTGAATAACAAACAAAGCAAACAATAACGAAAACGAATACCTGTAATTGATAAACATGAATCCTAAATAAAATGGATGGACCAATGAAAAGTATGTCTCTCCGGGGAAGATTCCTCTAATCAGACCTGTATCTACGCCGCAGAGTATTCAAAGATAATAATTTATCTAAGAGAATGTGCGAGATATTTCAGAGGAAAATACACCCGGGAATAGATTTATTCTAAATTACATTTATCGTTTAATTACACAGGTTCATTTAATACATTCGCAGCATATTCAGGTAATCTCACTTTATTGACGGCAACACAACATTATTATGGCCAGTAAAAAACAATCTCCGGTAAATTATTTTCGAATTACGCTGCAATTGGGAATATTCGCCCTGCTTGCCTATATGATTCTCAGGCCTATAATTGATAAAAATTATACACCCGATTTTGAAGCTTACTGTCCGTTCGGAGGTATGCAATCACTGGCAAGTTATTTGTCGATACACTCGCTGGCCTGTTCCATGACCACAGTTCAGATAGCACTTGGGATGGCCTTGTTACTTGGAGTCATATTTTTCAGCAAATTGTTCTGCAGCTATATCTGTCCGATCGGCACATTTACTGAATGGATGGGCAAATTGGGCCGCAAAGCCAAAATGCATATAACCTTAACAGGAAATGCTGATAAAATTCTGAGGCTGCTGAAATATGTGCTTCTGTTTATTACTTTCTATTTTACGGTAACGGCCAGCGAGTTGTTCTGCCGCACTTTTGACCCGTTTTATGCAAGTTTTACGGGTTTCAGCGGGGACGTTGTTTTATGGTATGCTATCCCGGCTCTTGTCCTGACTATCGCAGGCTCATTCTTTATACGGCAGTTTTGGTGTAAATATCTTTGTCCGCTCGGCGCCATAACCAATATAGCCGTTTATGCTCTTCCAGCGGCAGCGGTAACTTTACTATGGGTTTTACTCACTTACGTTGCCGGCTTTGCCATTCCCTGGCAGTGGCTTCTGGGTATGCTTTGCCTTACGGGATTCCTTTTCGAGGCCACTACCTTAAAATTCTTCGTATTCCCTTCGCTCCGAATTACCAGGAATGATGCGCTGTGCACTCACTGCAGTATTTGTGATAAAAAGTGCCCGATGGCGATACAAATATCAACTGTTGAAACAGTAGATCATATCGACTGTCATTTATGCGTTGATTGCGTGATTAAATGTCCTGAAAAAGGAGCGCTGACTATTAATAAACGCAGTATGGCCTGGTTACCTGCACTGGCTACAGTATTCCTGACTGCCACAGCAATTTTCATAGCAACATTCTACGAATTGCCTACCATCAGCCAGAAATGGGGTGAAGTAAAAGCAGGAAATGAAAAGAGCATCCAAATCGATGGACTTAAGAATATCAAATGCTTCGGCAGTTCACAATCCTTTGCCAACCACATGAAGGAAATACAGGGTATTCTGGGGGTTGAAACCTATGTTAAACATCACCGTGTTGTTGTTTATTACGATGAAAACCTGATCAGTGAGAATGGCGTAAAAGAAGCTGTATTTTCTCCTCTTTCTGAAATAATTAATTTCCATGGGAATGCTATCGATTCGGTTAATTTTATAAAAACAGGAATTGACCGTTGTTTCGATCCTAACGACCAATATTACCTGGGCGAATTACTTCGCAAGGAAACGGGAGTGCTTGCATTCAGCACAAGCTTCGGCGAGCCGGTTGAGGCAACCGTTTATTTCGACGCATCCATTACGGGCGTGAATAAAATAAAGACAGCTATATCAAAGAAATCACTTATAATGGGAGAAGGGAAAGACCAGACTACGTTTGAAACCGGATTCGCTGTGAATGAAAAGGGAGAAACGACAGGAACAATTCCGTTCTACGAATTTTTAAGGCTGTTTATTCCTGTTACTGATGTATCGTTCAATAATTATGAAAGTTATACAAACGATAAAATGTTGGTATATGAGCTTCCTTTTGAACAGCATGCTGATCCTGAAATGCAGAAATGGATACCATTCCTGGTATCGCACGCTTCGAATGATGATGGAATTGTCAGAATTAAGACTGAATTTTCAGAAGCCGGCGCTGTAATAAAAATCTGGTTTGTTGATGGTATGACAACTGTCGGAAAAATAAATGC
>JBBSBT010000218.1:0-5806 GCA_038250985.1 Bacteroidales bacterium | reverse complement strand
TTGTAATCCCCATCTGCAACAAGTACTTTTTTGAAGTAGCTTTTGCTTTTTGACTCATACTATTCAAGGTGTACTTACTTCCTTCAATCAGAATGATGTTGAATTTCGAAAAGTCGATACCATGATAATCCCTGGGTAAAACATTTTTCTTTATTTCAGCAAAAGCCCCCGCCAGTTCAACTCCTGTTGGCCCCGCACCAACAATTACCAGGTTCAACAAACTTTGCCGATCTTCTTCATTTGCGGAAATGATGTCTTCAAATGTTTGTAAGATGTGATTACGAATTGTAATTGCTTCCCAGGTTGTTTTTAATGGAAATGAATTGATACTGATATTGTTATTGCCGTAAAAATTGGTTTTGCAGCCGGTTGCAATAATCAAATAATCATATTCGAATTCACCGATACTTGTGATTATTTTTTTTCGACTATCATCAATGCTTACTACTTCAGCAAGGCGAATCTGTACATTCGTATTCCGGTTAAATATATTTCTGAGTGGAAAAGATATATTTGAGGGTTCGATCTGCGAAGTGGCAACCTGGTAAAATAAGGGCTGAAATTGATGGTGATTTAATTTGTCAATTAAAAGTACATCGAACAGATTTTCATCTAGTCTTCTCACTAATTGTATCCCACCAAATCCACCTCCTACAACTATGATTTTTGTCTTTTTTAACATGAATTAATTTTAAACTTATTCTACTATCATATTAAATACTTCTCTCTCAACTGATTTAATAAATGGCGGTATCATTCATGAACGCCATATCCGACAACCTCCGCTTCAATTTGAGCGAAAGCCTTAGCAAATCTTATCTTGTTGCATTGCAGTCAATAACTTATCAGCAATGGGAATAATATAATAACTAACTCTTTAAGGTTATTTATTGTTCAACATATTATGAACTGCCCGGCGGTTTTGCTGGTCTGTCGGCTTTGGCGTTTTTACAACCAATACCCTGAAAATATCCTTACTCACATTATACAGGCAATGCGGTATGTTTTTAGGGCTATCGATAAGCATATCTTTTACAACTTCCTGCTTTTCGTCACCTATTTCAACAATGCCTGTACCTTCGAGCACATAGAAGAATAAATCCACGGCAGTGGTATGTTTTTTAAGCTGCTCCCCGGGTTTCAGCAGCATATGAACAACCTGAACGTGATCGGTATCGTGAATTTTACGGGCTTCAATGCCATGCGGGTTTTTAGTCGTTTCAACCTGGGTATAACTTGTCGTTTTCATTTGTCTGTTTCTTATTAGTAAATGGATATTGAAATTTTGTTTAGATTCTGCAATCATCTGTCGGAGCTATAAACCGGATAGGTATTTCCTTATCCTGTTTAGCTTTGAAGATGCTGCCGGGAATGCACTAAATTAATCAATATTCATGTAGAATTAAACGATTATAAGCTTGAACTTAGAAACATCCCCGGCAAAACTATGAAATTGATGTTAATGTGCAGCCGGCTCCTTGTGTTCATGGTTATTACCTTCTTCTTCGCCTTCAGCAAAATGAAAGAACTTAACATAGGCTTCAATATATTCCCTGCCGGCATGGACATTGTTGATATCAAAATTCTTCATTGACATTACTTTTTCAAAACGTTTTGTCAATTCCGGCATTTTTGCTTGAGGAACCAGGTTTTTTAAAGGTGAAAGATTCCCAATTTCAATTGATTTATCAGCTGCAAGTATTTTTTCATCAATAGGTGTGCCCGATGGTTTTACTCCGGTAAAAGGGACTCCTTCGCCATTGCGGTGAACCCTGACCAGGGTCTCAAAAAAATATTTATCGGCAAGGAGCTTTGCGTCAGGATCAAGCACTCTAACTTTCATGGTAAGGTTAAATGCTTCAACTATTTCAGCTTCATTTTCCCGTGGCACCCATTTAAGAACATAGTTTACATTATTCTGCGCCAACGCTTTTTGGGCATCAGCTACAACCGGACCATCCATAGTATCGCAATGGGCAAATGTTGCGGTGCCGGAGAACAATAAGATTATGACTACAAGCATAGATAGAAAACTGCTTTTAATAATCCTTCCTGATTTCATTGAACTGTTTAGATTTTCGTTTTGTTGATTTTGAATTTGTGTTTTCATGATTTCTATTTTTAATTAGTGTGAATAGTAAGATTTAAATTAGTGCTTTCATTGAGTGCGGCATTTTGTTTTGCCTCAAATTCCTGTAAGGCAGCGAAAGCAATTGCGCCATGGACTACTGCAGGGCCACCTCCCATGTAAATTGCCGTGCCTATTGCTTCAACTATTTCATCGTGGCTCGCACCTGCTTCGAGTGCGTCATGCGCATGCATTGCAATGCATCCTTCACATTGAGTATGTATTGAAATACCCAGGGCAATGAGCTCCTTGAATTTCGGTTTTAAAGCTCCACCCTTTGATCCCAGGTTGTGTACTTTGGAAAAAGCGGACATAAATTCCGGATTTTCTTTTGCATAATTGCCGATCATGTTGCGTGTTTGCTCATAAAAGGCGAGGTAATTTGATTTCATGATCTTTCGTTTTTAAGTTTTTTATATTGATTGTTTATTGATTTCGGAGCAAAGGTATTGCGTGTAACAAGGTCAATCGCTCCATCTTATAAAGTGGGACTTGTTAAAAAGAAGAAACTGGTGTTTACTTATAAAGTGAGACGTATTTTATTAGTACAAAATCAGGATTGACTCGAAAAAGCCTGGCAAGCAGACCAAAATAGACTATCAATCAGGTTCAATATTTGTGTATTTTTGAAATATTTTTAAAAATGAATCAGTCTCTTGTAGATAATATATTGTTGATAGGGAGCTTTCAGGCTTTTTTTCTGACGGCTTTACTGATCAAAAAAAGAGAAAAGTCCCTGCATGATTTTATTATCGGAGCGTGGCTGATTTTTCTTGGTTTGTATGTTTCAGTTTATGCTTTAAGTCCGGCAGGGTTTTTTCTGCGAAACCCCTGGCTGATAAGTTTTTATATTTCACTCTTAATGCTTATCGGACCATTCTTGTTTTGGTATGTGAGATCTTTAATTCACTCTGATTTTAAGCCATTCCGCGATATTTTATGGCATTTGCTTCCTTTCTTCCTTTTTAATTTATACCTGGTTATTTTTGTTTCATCAACTGATTTTATAAAAAGCATTTATACTATCGAAGAAAGTAATGAGCTGGACTTTCACTTTCCTTATTATATTTTCCTGTTTATTACAGCTATTTCAGTTCCTTTTTATATTCTCTGGTCGATACGCTTACTCCGGAAACACAGGAAAGCCATTACTGATAATTTTTCTTCAACTGAAAAGCGGAATCTGATCTGGTTAAGAAATTTGATTGTAATACTGGGTATAACCTGGATTGCGCTGGTTACAATTCTGTTTGTTCATCACATTTTAGACTTGTTTTCCGACGATTTCTGCATACACGGACTTTTTCTGACTCTTTCCGTTTTCATAATCGTTGTAGGGTATTTCGGATTGTATCAGTATGCGATTTTTACATCACAGGATGTGATGTCTACGGTTGAAAACACAGAGGATAACGTAAAGTATTCGGGCTCAACATTAAAAGAGGAAGATATTCAGAAATACCTGAAATCCTTGTCTGACTATATGAAAACGAAAAAACCTTTCCTGAACAACCAATTAACATTGCACCAATTGGCCGAAGAGGTGAATATCCTTCCGCATTACCTTTCAAGAATAATCAACGAGTACCATCATCAAAATTTTTTCGATTTTATCAATATATACCGGGTTGATGAATTTAAAAACAGGATTGCTGATCCGCATTTTAAAAACTATACACTTTTAGCTATTGCTTTTGATTGTGGATTCAATTCAAAGTCCTCTTTTAACCGGTTGTTTAAGAAGGTTACCGGTTTTACACCTTCAGAATACAAAAATTCTCTCCGAACTCCTAATTAGATTTTGTAACCAGACCGAGCAATAAGTGGGAATGTGATTATACCCGAGCAACTTGGTTGATTTTGCTTTTTCGGCTAATACTGTAACTGTAAACTTCAACTGCACTGAGCTACAACTGCTCACTTAACCATCCGGCACCGGCTGAGTAGGAATGTGAATAGTATTATTTAAAAACCAGTAAAACTTTAAAACACCTTAAAGTTTATTGTTGCCCGTAGCACTGGGCGCTAACACCATGCGCAATGCACCCTCTAACCTTATTTTACCGGCACTTCCTTAAGCTTAGCAAAATACATGGCGAAGGAGCGGTATAAGAAGTGAGTCCATTTACCGAAAGGTACGATGATCACAGCCCATTGTACTAACACAATCAGGTGTAGCAGGTACATCCAGATATTGGTTTCGAGGATATCGAGATCGATAAAAGCACGGACAATAAACGCCGTTAAACCCATCAGCAGAAGCCAGATTACAAAGAACCAGTCGGAAGGTTGCGAGTTTTTACTCACTTGTTTGTTTTTCTTCATCCTGCTTTTTACAAAATCAACGGTCACAATAAAAATCATGGCACTTTCCACATATCCGAGAACGATGATGAAAATATTCTGTGCAGCAAACCAATCCAGGAAAACAGTAGTGAAAAGCAGTGTTAAATAGCCTATCACTAAAATAAAATGCTCGAACCAACGGAACTGGTTGTCATCACACCCCAGTGACCGTTTTTGTGTAAACATGTGAACGATTAAATCCCAGGTGCTTTTCACGTAAGTGGAAAAAGAAACCTTGACTTTGGGTTTCAGGATAACAAAATACCACATTCGGATGATATTAGGCAGCAGAATAAATCCAAAAACGGATGCTATGGCAATCATTTCAAAATAATGGCCAAAATGCATAACTGCCTCCAGGTTGAATGATTCAGATGCGGCAAATCCAATTACGGCTAAAGCCGTAAGCACGAAAGCTATGATACTAAGAGGCAAGGATTTATATAACAATCCCGACAAGCCGGTCCAATCGTATTTGGAAGTAAGCCATCGCCTGAGCGACATCATCAGTTCACCGGGATTGGCTTCCTGCGGACAATAGGTTGTGCATTCGCCACAGTAATAGCAAAGCCAGGGCTTTAACGAAGATGTTAATTCCTCTTCCATGCCTAAAACACTATACCTTACCATTTCACGCGGAAATGAATCTTCCGGTGTGGATAAGGAACAAACGGCTGTGCATGTGCCGCAATTATAACAAGCATTAAAGTTAATTGCACCATATTCTTTTAACGCTTCTCCGAATTTCAGATCGATGCTTGCCATTACTTTTTCAGTTTATACGTAAAATATTCATCCATATCATCCACTTCTCCTGTTTGCACAAAGCCGTATTTTACCAGCGACATCAGGTAGTATACCACATCGGGCCTGGACATCTCCAGTTTCTGCGATAGCTGCTCAATGGTTAAATCGCTTTCCTTCAGTGCTTCCAGAATTGCTTTTTTTATCCTGTTGAACTCCTTGAGTTGATCTTTTAATTCCTGGGGAACTCCTTGTATATCGCGCAGGTATTTTGCGGTCTTTCCTTTTTCAATTTCCATTGTAAATCTTTTTATTTTATTCGGCTTCTTAACAACTACATAAAATTTATTAATTTATTTTTACCCCCTCTGACTCCCCCTGAAATCAGGGGGAGAACCTGCTAAAAAGAATTTTTCTAAAAAAGAAAAAGTCTGAATTTAGCACTCTTTACACCCTCCCTGATATCAGGGAGGGATGGGGAGGGTCCTTTTGGGAAAATTCATTCAGCTTCATAAATTAATCCTGTGCCAGGGCATCAATCATGCTTTCTATTTCATTGTTCGAATAAGCAATTAAATCAATGGCATC
>JBBSBT010000217.1:0-5806 GCA_038250985.1 Bacteroidales bacterium | reverse complement strand
CGTATCAATGTTATTTCACGCAAGGATATGGAACATTTTTATGAGCGCCATGTTTTACATTCGCTGGGTATTGCAAAAGTGATGCAGTTTAATCCCGGGTCACAGTTGATGGATGTGGGAACGGGCGGTGGGTTTCCGGGTATTCCACTGGCAATCATGTTCCCCGAAACCAGATTCCTGCTGGTTGATTCGATAGGCAAAAAGATAAAAGTTGTCCAAGAAGTAGCAGATGCTATTGGTATCACAAACATTGAAGCAATAAAATCGCGGGCTGAAGATGTAAAGCAAAAGTTCGATTTTGTGGTAAGCCGCGCTGTTACAGCACTGCCCGATTTTATTAAATGGGTTGAGAATAATATAAAGAAAGAAAGCAGGCATACTTTGAAAAATGGGATACTTTACCTGAAAGGCGGTGATATTGATTCCGAATTAGCTCCTTTGCGGAACAATCACCATGTTTTTAACCTGAGTAATTATTTCGATGAAGCATTTTTCGAAACTAAAAAGGTAGTACATGTGAGTTTATAAAATTTCACAAGATTTAACATATCAATTCTCAATATATATCCAGTCCCTGCTTTTTTCATTACTTTTGACACTTTGATGGATGAGATTGGGGTTAAAAGAAAATAGTTAATGATTATCAGAAGATAGTTAAAGGTTAATAGAAAACAGTTAATCGTAATTTAATAGCCATATAATTTTCATTTAATTGTTAAAAGGCTGTAACATTGCGCATCGTCCCGATAGCTATCGGGACAGTTCAGCGGCAACTAACTTTGAAACCCGGAAAAGACCCCTCTGTCCTGCGGACATCTCCCCGTGGGGGAGAACCTGAAAGACAATTTTTTAATCAAATTGGGAAATATGGGTTTGAAACTCTGAAACATTGAAACTCTGAAACCTGAAACTCTAAAAATAACCTAAAATTCAAATCTTTAAATATATGAACAAAGAAATCTTTAAACTGGAACCCACCGCAGTGTGGAAAAACTTTTACAGCCTGACGCAGATTCCGCGTCCTTCGCATCATGAAGACCGAATTCAGCAATTTATGTTCGATTTTGGTAAGAAATTAGGGCTTGAAACGATCAAAGATGAAACAGGCAATATCATTATCCGCAAACCTGCTACCAAGGGAATGGAAAACCGTAAAGGCATTGTACTTCAGACCCATCTTGATATGGTTCCACAGAAAAACAGCGATAAAGCACACGACTTTACAAAGGATCCGATAGAAGCTTTTATTGATGGTGACTGGGTTACAGCCAACGGCACTACCCTGGGAGCTGATAACGGAATGGGTGTTGCGGCTTCAATGGCTGTTCTTGAGTCTTCCAACCTGGCCCATGGACCTATCGAAGCACTTTTTACCTGCGACGAAGAAACCGGTATGACCGGAGCTTTTGGCCTGAAACCAGGTGTTTTAAAAGGAGATATCCTGCTGAACCTCGATTCGGAAGATGAAGGTGAATTGTATGTGGGATGTGCAGGTGGCACCAATGCAAATGCAGCATTTAATTATAAAGAAGAGCCTGTAAAACCGGGAGTAGCTTCTTTCAAACTGTCTATTACCGGTTTAAAAGGTGGTCACTCGGGACTCGAAATCATTTTACAGCGCGGAAACAGCAACAAACTGATGAACCGTTTTTTGAAGAATGCCGTGATAAAACTTGATCTGCGCCTTGCATCTATCGAGGGCGGCAATCTGCGTAATGCAATTCCGCGCGAATGCTTTGCCGTGGTTACTGTTCCTTCATCGAAAGCGGATGATCTTAAAAAATCAGTCACTGAATTCGAAAAACTCTATCGCAGCGAGCTTTCAGCCACTGAGCCGGATTTAAAATTCAGCATTTCAGAAACGGCAGCTCCAGCTACAGTAATTGATGCAGCTTCGCTGGATAAGGTGATGAAAGCCATCAACGCATGTCCAAACGGTGTGATGCGCATGAGCGACGATATGAAAGGGCTTGTTGAAACATCGACCAACCTGGCCAGTGTTAAATCAGGAGAAGGCAAAATTCTGATACAGTGCCTGCTTCGCAGCTCTGTTGATTCATCACAGGAAGACCTTGGCGGAATGATAAAAGACGTTTTTGAACTTGCAGGTGCTGATGTTATACTCAATGGAACATACCCCGGATGGAAACCAAATATGAATTCGGCTATCCTGATCACTATGCAGGATGTATATAAGAATTTATACGGACGCATACCGGAAATAAAAGCCATACATGCAGGTTTGGAATGCGGTTTGCTGGGCGGAGTTTATCCCAACTGGGATATGATTTCCTTTGGACCGACCATCCGTTTCCCCCATTCGCCTGACGAAAAAGTTTATATTGCTTCAGTCGAAAAATTCTGGAACTTCCTGGTTAACACGCTGAAAGATGCACCTTTGAAAGAAGGAGCAGTTTCCTAAATAGCTTTAAAAATCCTTGCCTTCTGTAAAAAATACAGCCGGCAAGGATTTTTTTTACAAACCATTTGGATATCAGGATACATTTCATACCTTTGCACCCCTAAAAACAACTAATCATGAAGAGGACTTTCCAACCATCAGTAAGGAAAAGAAAAAATAAACACGGATTCAGACTAAGAATGTCGACTGTTAACGGACGCAGGGTTTTAGCTGCACGCAGGGCGCGCGGAAGAAAGAAATTAACTACTTCCGACGAAGGAAAGTAATTCTTTTTCAATCCTTGCTGTTGCTTTTATTAACGGCTTATATAGCATTAATGCATTCCGGAGGAGGCTCTCAAGCCTACCTCCTTTTCTTTTTGTAGCTACTACAAAAGGATATAGACTTAAAGTTTTGACAGCATATAAATTAGTAGCTTTATTGGAATTGAAAACTGCTTCCAATTCAGGAAAAAACAGTAATTTAGCCTTCTTTTTTAACAAGCGATGAACCCACTAATTCAAGAATCCTCATTAACCGGAGTATTTCGGCTACTCCTGGTAGTTTTGCTTATTTATTTTATTTTTTCCTATATCATGCGATACATCGTTCCATTGGTGATGCGTAAATATGTAAATGATTTCCAGAAGAAGTTTAACCAGCAAAACCAAGAGATGCAGGATGAACAGGCCCGGAAAAAAGAAGGTGAAATATCCATCAAATTTGTGGATAAGGATAAGAATGAAAAACATGATCCGGATGATGGAGATTATATAGATTATGAAGAAATAAAATAAACTGACCAACGATTCTTTACTGTAAAACCAATACCTAAGCTACTATTCTATGAAGCAAATCAGTTTCAAAAAGGCTCTTCCCTATCTGGCAGCCATAGCCATATTTGTTGTTATAGCACTCACCTATTTCAGCCCGCTGCTCGAAGGCAAAATGCTGAAACAATCTGATATCACACAATTCAAAGGCATGTCGAAAGAAATTTCAGATTTCCGCGACAAAACCGGCGAAGAGGCACTGTGGACCAACAGCATGTTCGGGGGGATGCCGGCATACCAGATATCGGTTCAGTACAAAGGGAATGTGCTCCGCTACCTTGATCAGCTGATGCAATTATACCTCCCGCAACCCGCAGGAATGGTATTTCTCTATATGATAGGATTCTTTATTCTTCTCCTGGTTTTAAAAGTAGATAAATGGATAGCGGTAGCCGGCGCCATAGCTTTCGCGTTCTCGTCGTATCTTTTTATTATTTTCGAGGCCGGTCACAACAGCAAAGCGCATGCCATCGGATATATGGCACCGGTGCTGGCAGGCATTATACTTACTTACCGCGGCCGATACCTGGCAGGCGGGATAATGGCAGCTATCGCCCTTTCGCTCGAATTGCTTACCAACCATTTCCAGATTACTTATTACCTGATGCTGATAGCAGCAGTTTTTGTTATCACTGAACTGGTGAGCAGCATAAGGGAAAAGCAGCTTCCCGGTTTTGCAAAAGCAACCGGCGTGTTACTAATTGCGGCCATTTTCGCTATTGCGACCAATATTACCAACATATGGGCAACATACGAGTACAGTAAAGACACCATCAGGGGCAAAACTGAATTGACTTCGGAGAAATCGAACCGCACCAGCGGTTTGGACAAGGATTATGCAACAGGTTGGAGTTATGGGAAATGGGAAACATTTACGATGCTCATTCCTAACTTTAATGGAGGTTCATCACAAGGTGCACTTTCGGAAACTTCAAACTCATACAAAGCACTTAAAGCTCAAAATATTGACGATAACCAGGCTAAAAAAGCAATCAAATCCCTGCCGCTTTACTGGGGATCACAGCCAGGCGTTGCCGGCCCGGTTTACATCGGAGCCATCATTATGTTCCTTTTTATCTTTGCGTTATTTGTGGTCGATAACAAGTACAAATGGTGGTTGCTGTCGGCAACCATACTTTCCATTTTACTGGCCTGGGGCAAAAATTTCATGCCTTTTACCAATTTCTTCCTGAATTATGTTCCCGGATACAATAAATTCAGGGCCGTTTCCATGACCCTGGTAATGGCGGAACTGTGCATTCCCCTGCTTGCAATCCTTGGCTTGCAAAAGGCTTTTTCGGGCGAAATCGACAAGAAAAAATTGCTCAAATATCTGTACTATTCAATAGGTATTGCAGGCGGGATCAGCCTGTTTTTTGCCATAGCCGGAAGTGCCATCTTTGATTTTATTTCACCAGCCGATGAGCAGTATAAAGCTTATTTCCCCGACTGGCTGATGGCTGCCATCCGCGAGGACCGGGCTGCTTTATTGAGTTCCGATGCTTTCAGATCGCTGGCATTTATCTTGCTTGCAGGAGCTGCCATCTGGGCAATGATCAATCAAAAAATCAAGAAACCGGTTTTTTTCTCTGCATTGATACTTCTTATCCTAATTGACATGTGGTCAGTAAACCGCCGTTACCTGAACAGTGATAGTTTTGTCCGCAAAAGTGTGGCAGCAGTTCCATTTCAGCCATCAACAGCCGATCTGGTCATCATGAAAGATAAAGATCCTGATTTCAGAGTTTTCAATCAAACTGTCGGAAATCCTTTTGCTGATGCAAGCACTTCCTATTTTCATAAATCACTGGGAGGATACCATGGAGCCAAATTACGCCGTTACCAGGAATTGATTGACTATCAACTTTCCAAGGGGAATATGAATGTTTTCAATATGCTCAACACCAAGTACTTTATTGTACCCGAAGAAAAAACAGGGCAGCCACAGGTGCAGATCAATATGCAGGCATTGGGCAATGCCTGGTTTGTAAATAATGCGCACATGGTTAATAATGCCGATGAGGAAATTAATGCACTTACTGACTTAGTCCCGACCGAAACTGCCGTTTACGACAAGCGCTTTGAAAACCAGGTTTCAGGACATCTGATCAGCAAAGATGAATCAGCGACTATCGTTCTTACGGATTACAAGCCAAACCACCTGACATACAAATCACAAACAAGCAGGGAGCAACTGGCTGTTTTCTCGGAAATTTATTACGACAAAGGCTGGAATGCATATATCGACGGGAAGCCGGCACCTTATTTCAGGGCTGATTACGTGCTTCGTGCGATGATAGTTCCCACAGGTACTCATACTATAGAATTTAAATTTGAGCCTAACGTTTATAAAACCGGTGAAAAAATATCATTTGCTTCTTCACTTCTCCTGGTATTACTTGCTTTAGGAACCATTGGATTTATGGTTCAACGGAAAAGAAAAACCGATCAGAAGGCATAATGTCTGAGCCATGAGCACAGCAGGCAAACGCAAAGTACTGATAATAACATACTACTGGCCTCCCAGCGGGGGTGCCGGCGTGCAGCGGTGGCTCAAGTTCAGCAAATACCT
>JBBSBT010000216.1:0-5834 GCA_038250985.1 Bacteroidales bacterium | reverse complement strand
TGACCATTTCCTGACCACTTCATCATCTCATAAACTCAATATTCTCATCCTTCAACCATTTCCTGACCACTCCACCTTCTCATAAACCCAAAATTCTCATCCTTCAACAACTGAATGACCCCTTTTATACTCCCAACAGCCTGTCAATCTCCTCCACCGGCTGCCCAAGCACCGCCTTATGATTTTTTACCACAATCGGTCGCTGTATCAGCTTTGGGTTTTCGAGCAGGATGGTAATCCATTCTTCGTCAGTAAAGGTTTTACCCTTTAGTTTTTCTTTGAATTCATCCTCCTGGGTCCGCACAATTTCTATAGGTTTCATGTTGAGTTTCATCAGCAGGTCTTTCAGCTGTTCGCGCGAAAGCGGTGTTTTCAGATATTCAACTACACTGTATTCCAGGCCCTTGTCCTTAAGATACTGTAATCCTGCCCTTGATTTGCGGCATTTGGGGTTGTGATAGATTGTAATCATAGGTTTTCAGATGAAAAAGTTGATTTCCTTTCAAAGATATAAAAACTTGATTGTGTTTAAGAATAATGTAGATTTTTTTCAAATCTTTTCAATAGTGGCTCAATAAAAATATTTGGGTATTTCCTTGCAAGATTCGTATCCCACGAAGGCATAAAGCTCACTAAGCATCTTATGGTACTAAGGGCTTTGTTGAGAATCTGTTTGGCTCAGGATTGTCAAGGTTAAATAATACAAAGATGTTTCGACAGGTTAAAAGGATTGATGTTAGGCAGGAGAGTTAGAATCCTGAATTAACGGATTTAATCAGTTGAGTACTTCTCCATTCCTCTCGGTCGCATCTTGCCCTATCATCCAAACAAAAGGGAAAATCTAATCTGACTTAAGCGTCGCTTCTGCCAAATTCCATCAGGTACGATTTGATAAAATCGTTCAGGTCGCCGTCGAGCACTTCGAAAGCATTTGAGGTTTCGTGGCCGGTACGAATATCTTTAACCAGTTTGTAAGGATGAAGCACGTAGTTACGGATTTGCGATCCCCACTCAATTTTTTTCTTGTTGCCTTCAATTTCGGCCTGGGCTTCTTTTTTCTTGCGCAGTTCAATCTCATACAACTGCGATTTGAGCATCTGTATGGCTTTTTCGCGGTTTTGCTGCTGCGAGCGTGTTACCTGGCATTCAACCACAAGGCCCGAAGGCGCATGATACAAACGTACAGCCGTTTCGACTTTGTTCACATTTTGTCCGCCCGGACCGCTGCTGCGGAATGTGTCCCAGCTCAGATCAGCCTGGTTTAGCTGAATATCAATATTGTCATCTACAAGAGGATAAACATACACCGATGCAAAGGAAGTATGCCGTCGGTTTGCCGAATCGAAAGGGGAGAGGCGCACCAGTCGGTGAACGCCGTTTTCGCCTTTCAGGTAGCCAAAAGCATGATCGCCTTCAATTTCGAGGGAAACGGATTTGATTCCGGCACCGTCGCCTTCGTTCAAATCCAGTTCACGTACTTTGTAATTGTTGCGCTCGGCCCAGCGGATATACATGCGCATAAGCATCTGCGCCCAATCCTGGCTTTCGGTTCCTCCTGCCCCGGAGTTGATCTGAAGAATGGCGCTGAACCCGTCTTCTTCGTTGCTGAGCATATTTCGGAATTCAAGATCGTCGAACAGCTTTTCGGTGTTCCGGAGGCTTTCATCAATTTCCTGTTCCGTGGCTTCACCGGCCTGTTGAAATTCGTATAATACCTGCAAGTCAGCTAATGACACTTCTGCATTGCTGTATGCATTGGTCCAGCTTTTCTTTTCCTGTATGGATTTTAAAACGACTTCCGCTTTTTTAGGATCGTTCCAGAAACCGGGAGCTTCGGTTATTTTTTCTTCTTCGGCGATGAGTTCAAGCTTGGTGTCCACGTCAAAGGAACCTCCTCAGCGCTTCGAGTCGCTTTGATAGTTCTCTAAGGGTTTCATTGTTTATCATGGGGATGGATTTTTTTTTGTAAGGTTAAATGGCTGGAAGTCGGATCCCGATAGCTATCGGGACCGGAGACCGGAGTCGGAAGCCTGGGTGAATGAGTATTTTGAGTTTGGTTTATATGTTTCTTTAGTGAGTCAGAAGATCTTTAGTATTAGTTAGATTTCTTATGTCATGGATTTTGGATATTGGTTCTTCCGTCTCCGGTCTCCGGTCTCCCGTCTCCCGTCTTCCGTCAAGAGTCAAATTCCTCAGTGTCGTGCAAATATACAGCAATAAGTCCGGATTCGAAACCACGCGAAGCTGCAAAATAGGCTGCTTTCTGCCTGTTCAGGTTTGTGTCGCCTCCCAGTAGCTTTAATTTTTTCTGCAGTAAAACCCCGAGGCAAGCAATGTATTCCTCTTTTTTAATGGTGGCAAGGCCTTGCTGTATCAATGCCGGCGAAATGGATCTGGCCCTGAGACCGGCAGCGATTTTCAGCCTTCCCCAGCCTTTGATCCTGAATTTTCCCCCTGCATAATTTATCGCAAACCTTTTCTCATCCAGGAATCCTTCCTCAGCCAGTTTACTGATAATTTTACTGTAATAACTGCGGTCGATATTCCAGACTCTCAGTTTTAGCTTCATTTCGCTGATGCAACGGTCCTGGATGGCACAATAATCAGCGGCTTTGCGGTAGGCCTGGCCGAAATCAAGATTTATACCGTTACTATGAACTGGCATTACTTCTATTTGCTTATGCTAACCAGCTCAACATCAAATATCAATACTGAATTAGCAGGAATATTGCTTGTCGGTCTAGATCCAAATCCCAGCGCCGAGGGGATTAAAAGTTTGATTTTGCCACCAACACCTATCAATTGCAATCCTTCCTGCCATCCTGTAATTAAATTTGTAAGAGGAAATGTTGCCGTTTCCGTAGTGGTTTGTTCGAAAATAACGTCGTTGGTTAGATATCCTTTATAATATGCCGAAACAGAAGAACTGATAGTCGGATGATTAGCATCGCCAGGCTTTTCAATAATATAGTATAAGCCTGAAGCAGTGGATTGTGCCTGCGCTGTCAGATTTTTTGCAGTAAGGTAATCTTCGATTATTTTTTTGTCGACTACGGTAAAATCGGTAACCACATCTTTTTTGCATGAGGCGGCAATGACAAGTATAAAGGAAAACAGGATGATTCGTTGAAACATATTTTATAATTTTCGTTCAATTTGCATATCGTGTGATTTTGGATTTTTCATCCTGAAAGTTTTAAGCTCAACTCAATTGAAAATCCCGATCAAAACCGGGCAATGTCTTAATGTTTTGAGCAGGTAAAACGTCTACTGGTAAATATCAAGCAACTCGATATCAAATATCAATACAGAATTCGCAGGAATGGGAGATCCAAGCGGAGGGTTAGTTCCATAGGCTAATCCGGAAGGCATTAAGAGTTTGATTTTGCCATTAATACCAATTAACTGCATGCCTTCCTGCCATCCTTTAATTACGTCGGTAAGCTTGAAATTGGCCGGATTTCCATAAGGTCCCCACGATGACTGGTCGAACACGGTTCCATCCATGAGGTACCCTTTATACTTTGCTTTTACCCCTGAACTGCTGCCCGGATGATATGCAGCGCCAGGTTCTGTGATTATATAATACAAACCCGAAGCGGTGGATTGGGCTGTCAGGTTATTTGCTAAAAGATAAGCTTCAATGGTTTTTTTGTCAGCTGCACTATAATCGGGAGCAACCGCCGTTTTTGTACACGATGCGGCCACAACCAGTAAAAAGGTAAAAGTGATGATTTTACGAAACATGTTTTTAAAATTATTTACGAGGCAAAGGTACATATTTGAAGTATACATAATATTATATTAAGGTTTTTTTAGAGGCTTTAATACGTCTTGGGATAAAGTTTCATCCGTTTAAAAAATATATAAGACGATGTAACTGGTTGGTTTTTAATAGGATTTTTTTTTGATTTATGGATAATCAATTTCGATGGCAAAGTGTTGACTATAAAAAAAACTTTGCAGAAATCATTTTTACTTTTTTTTACGTATCTTTACTCATATTAATTTGCTTTTGAAAACCAGATTCATATGTTGTTAATTCGATATTTAAAATCGCATACAAATCAGTGTCATCTATCTTGAAAGGTTTATGCGTAAAATATATTGATTATCAATTAAATAGAAAGTAAATGTTGCCTGGTCAAATTTTCGAAAATCTAGTTTCGAATTATTTGCACATCTGGCATTTTAATCCTGTAATTTGAAAAATCTTAATGTTTTGGCAAAATTCAATTTTATAACCAATAAAAACTTCTGATATGAAAAACTCAATACTACATTATGGATTGATCAGGACAATTGTCCTTTTACACATCCTTTTATTTGGAGGTGTTTTATGTTTTGCCCAATCGGGTGGTGCCATCTATGAAGCCGGCCCCACTATGATGAGAGCAAAACTCTATCCGGTTTCAACAGTTTTAGATAACGGGAAAGTGATTTCATTTGGCGGGCGCGAAAGCGGATTTGTTTCCTGTGGGTATTCGGATTTGTATGATCCTGTTGCAAATTCATTTACCGAATCGCCAATGAAATTCCCGCATGATATGGCGTTTGTAGTAAAACTTACTGATGGCAGGTATTTTATTGTAGGTGGATGCTATGATGCAGGTGTTCCTGCATATTCCTCAACCGAAATGTATGATGAGACATCCAATACTTTCGAGGCCGGGCCTTCGATGACAATGGGAAGGATGATGGTAGGTGCTACTCAACTTAACAATGGGAAAGTCTTGATAACCGGAGGATGGTATGATCCGAACGGGGCTACCTATGGTGAAATATACGACCCTACGGCCAATACATTTCTTCCCACAGCCGCACTTATTTCACCAAGGGCTCAACCTACTGTTCTTCCAACCAGTGATGGAGGTGCTGTAATTGCCGGTGGTCTTCAGACTTATGGCAGTAATTCCATTACTGTTGTTGAATATTATCAGCCGGAAACCAATGATTTTGTGCTTCAATCATCCGAATTAATCCCTTCCGATCCGAATGGCGGGTGGTTATTGCTGAATGATTTTACAAAACCAATTAATGATATACATATGACTGATGGACATTATCTTCTGCTTGCCTACAGGACCAGCCCGTCAACTGAATATATACTGGTAACATTTGATCCTGTTACAAAACTATTTGAAAAAGTGGTAACAGATACACCACTTATTGATCTATTAACTGATGGCGGATTTTTCACTTTGGTTCTGAATAAAGAAAAAAACCTTGCATATGTGATGGGAGTTGACGCAGGTTCTAACCCTCAGAAATTAAGTATGGTAACTGTTAGCCTTACTTCCGGCAAAGTTGCCCATCCACTTGAATCATATACGCTACCGAATCAGGAATATTTCTTTGCAACAATGACATACATTCCTTCCAATGGGAAAATCCTGGTGCAGGGGATTAACGCCAGCAATAACAGCTATTTTACAGGAACCAACAGAACATACCTGATAACGCCTCAGTCCTTTTTAGGTACACCAGGGTTACCTGCAAAGGAACAGCAACACTTTGTGTGTTATCCGAATCCAGTCAAAGATCAGTTAAACATTAAAACAAACTTTGAACAGCAAACAAACTTACAAATGACATTATCCGATATTACAGGAAGAAAAATTGTATACAAAGCCATGAATTTAGGGCCAGGTAAGCAAATTCTAACCTGGAATATAACTCAACTGCCTGACGGCGTGTACAAACTTACTGTAATGAATAACAAAATCATACATACTGAAACAGTGGTTATTGCCAGGTAAGACTGGTTGCTTTCAATTAACTCCGGCGCGGAATCAAGTTTTAAAGTGCCGGAGTTTTTAAAAAATATATTATCG
>JBBSBT010000215.1:0-5848 GCA_038250985.1 Bacteroidales bacterium | reverse complement strand
TGCTGCCGGATTGGTTGAAACTCTTAAGGGAGATGGCCCGTTCACAGTATTTGCTCCGACAGATGCAGCTTTTGCGGCACTACCAGCCGGAACAGTGGAAGCACTTTTAGCCGATATTCCTGCGCTGACCAACATCCTTACATATCATGTAGTTGGAGCCAAAGCCATGAGCAGCAGCCTCAGCAATGGTCAGAAAATTGTTACCGTTCAAGGTAAGGAGATAACTGTTACCATCAACGTAGACGGAGTGTTCATCAACAACGCAAAAGTAACCGTTACCAATTTGGAAGCCGATAATGGTGTTGTACATGTAATTGACGCAGTACTTATGCCACCGTTAGATAAAGCAGCATTTCCTATTGACTTTGAAACTCAAACCGATGCAACATGGTCTGTTTTTGCAAATGGAGCAGGTGCCGAGGACGATTTTATGGTAATTCCTAACCCTGACAAAACAGGGATTAACACTTCTGCTAATGTTTTAAAATTTAAGGTAAATGCTGGCGCCGAAACATATGCCGGAGCATTTTCAGATTCCTATGCTCCTGTTGAATTTACTGAAAAATCGCATGTAGTTACCATGATGGTATGGAAATCGGTAATTAGCCCTGTAGGCTTTAAAGTTGAAGGAAGCACAAATGGCGGACCTGTTACTGAAGTGAAAGTTTCAAATACCCTTATCAATCAATGGGAGAAAATCACTTTTGATTTTAGTGCCATAATCGGTTATTCGTACAACAGAATTGATATTTTCCCTGATTTTCCTGACACCAGGACTTCCGGAACTACTGTTTATCTGGACAATATTGTTAAAGAAATTGTACTGCCAGCCACAGTAGTTGACATTATAGTGAACAGCGCAGATCATACCACTTTGGAAGCCGCAGTAGTTGCAGCCGGTCTTGTTGAAACACTTCAGGGTCCTGGGCCTTTCACGGTTTTTGCACCAACAGATGCAGCTTTTGCAGCACTGCCAGCCGGAACAGTGGAAGCACTTTTAGCCGATATACCAGCGCTGACAGACATTCTTCTTTACCATGTAGTTGGAACCAAAGCGATGAGTTCAGACTTGAGCAACGGACAGAAAATTGTTACTCTTCAGGGTCAGGAGGTAACCGTTACCATCAATGCAGACGGAGTATTCATCAACAATGCAAAAGTAACAGTAGCCAATCTGGAAGCCGAAAACGGCGTGGTACATGTAATTGATGCAGTACTGATACCAGAAACCACAACAGCTGTTGCGGATAGAGATAAAGCGGGGAGTGCGATTAAAATATATCCGAACCCGGCATCTTCCAATATTAAAATTGACCTGAAACCATTATCAGATAATACCTTAATATCTTACGTAAGAATTACGAATATGGTTGGAAAAGTATTGGTTGATGTTCCGGTAAAGGAATCACAATTCTCCTACAATGTTGATAACCTTGCTCCCGGAATGTATTTCGTAAGCGTTAAGCAAAACAACAAAGTTAAAACTGAAAAATTGATTGTAAAGTAGTTAAATCTTATGTCGAAGGATAATTAATTTGTATGCAGAAGATTTGCAACAATTTTTCATAGAGTGAGTAAGCAATAAAAATAAAAGCCCGGAACCAATATGGATTCCGGGCTTTTTATTTAATCAAAGAGAAGATTATTTCCCTAATACTTCTTCGAGTTTATTCACTAGAGCATCGCCGCGAAGGCCGCTTCCAATTATTTTTCCATCTTTATCCAACAGGAAATTAGCCGGGATCGACATAACACCGTATTGTTTTGCAGCGGCATTTTCCCAGCCGATAAGGTCACTTACATGTGTCCAGGTAAGGCCGTCTTTGTCAATAGCCTTCAGCCATTTAGCCTTATCCGTATCGAGCGATACCCCGAAAACAGTAAATCCTTTGCTGCCAAATCGTTTGAAAGCTGCAACAACATTCGGGTTTTCAGCCCTGCACGGACCGCACCACGAAGCCCAGAAATCAACCAGCACCACTTTGCCTTTAAAGCTGCTGAGGCTTACTGGCTTACCGGTAGTATCGTTCAGTGTAAAGTCAGGAGCCAACTGCCCGGGCTCTACTTTTTCGAGTGTGGTTTCGCGTTCAGCCAGTTTTTTAACGTAAGCGGAATTGGCAATGGAAGGATCCATGGCTTTGTTGATAGCTTTCAGGTCATCGAGCGAGTATGAATATGCATTGCTTATGGCCAGGTAAGCGGATACAACGCTCTTGCCGTTTTTCAGGATGTATTCTTTTGTGAAAACGGACTGAGCGTTTTGCACCGAATCATACGCGGCTTCAATCCCTTTTAACGAGGTTGTATCGTTGGCTTCTTTAGCCGCCATATACTTCCCGTAAAGTGCTTCCATTTTGGTGTTATATACCATTTCTTCATTCTGGTACGCAACATATGCATCGTGCGTCACTGATCCGGTAACCACCGATTTGTCGAGACTATCAGCATATATTTTCAGCGTGATAACTGCGTTTTCAAGAAAGACAGGCAATGCACCGTCTACATTATTGATTTTCAGGTAATACATTTCAGGCATCTCTACTTTCCCCGTTAAAGCAAATTTGCCGTCTTTTACCTGCACCGAATCGGCAGTAATCATTTTTCCTTCGTCCCGTTTTTTCAGTACAACCCATCCGTTATCGGCTCCTGTAATGGTACCGTCAATGGAGAATCCTCCGGTTTCTTTTTTATTGCATGATATAACTGATAATAAAACAGCAATCAAAATGCTGCCTGCAAATAATTTTTTCATGTGTTTTTGTTTAGAGATTTATTTTGGCGTAAAAGTATGGTTTTTTGTCTGAATGCAATTTTATCTGTTTATCAGTATGTAGGAACGAAACTTATTTGTTTTCCCTACGGGGAGAAAATATATATTCGAACAACATGATAAACAGGAATGTAAACAAGGTGCTTACCAGTATGCGCAAAAGAGTTTGCCAGAATTCATCAAAACTGAAAACATCCAATATGTTGAGGAACAACTGGTGAGCGAATATCATCAACAAGGCATAGGCGATAAACCATTTAAGCCCCATTTGCTGCAACTTGGGTTGTGTGGTAATATCGTATTCGGGTTTTTCTCCTACGGTTTTAATAATAATGGGCCTCATAAAACCGGCAAAAACACTGCTGGCTGCGTGTAAACCAAGGGTACCGCTGAAAATATCCACCGTTAAACCCATGGCAAACGATAAAAGAAGCAGCAACCATCCGGGTGTTTCGAAAGGAAGCAGCAGTATAAATAAGATATAAACATATGGATTGAGAAATCCAAAGAAATTTATTTTGTTCATGAACAGCACCTGGATCAGCACCAATGCAACAAACCGGGTAATATTTATAAATACCAGCCTATTCATCCTTGAGTCCTTCCATACTTTTTTCGAGTAATTCCTGCTGGTCCTTCATCAGGTTATTTACAACATATACATATTGAAGTGCATTAAAATCAACACTGAACTTGAACGGGATAGTATAAAAATGGTCACCCTGCTCAACCCGGAAGTCTGTTATTGTGCCAATCAAAATACCTGCCGGGAAAATAGAGGAAAACCCACTGCTGACAATGGTATCGCCCCTGGTGATTTTTACGTGTGCGGGAATATCAGTAAGCGTTCCATACTGATGATCGATCCCATTCCATATGATGGTTCCCATCTGGTTGTTTTTTTGGATCTTGCCGCTGATACGGGTATGCTTGTTCAACATGCTCATTACCCAGCTGAAATTCTCCGAAACGTTCACAACCGTTCCCACTATTCCCATTGAAGTAATAACGGCCATGTCCTTTTTTATCCCGCTAAGGCTACCTTTATCAAGCATTATATAATTGTTGCGTTTGCCTACGGTGTTAAGTACAACTTTTGCAACTATATACTTGTATTGCTGTTTGTAAATAGTATCGTTCACCCAGAAGCTGCTGGTGTCATTCCTCAGAAACGAAACCCCTTTCATTTGCCTGAGCAGGGCATTTTCCATGGCCAGATGTTCGTTGGAAGTACGTAGTTTCAGGTAATCGGATGCATTACTGACAGTTGTATAAAAACGACCGGTAACCCGGCTTCCGGCTTTCAGAATGGCCGAACTCTGGTAATAAGTTGAATTGACCAGAAGAGTAATTGAAAAAAACTCAAAAAGCAGAAACAACAGCAGGAAATTATACCGGATAATAAAAACCAGGATATTACGCATAGTCAGCTATGGTATCGTATGATGGAATGGTTTACTGTTTTATTCTAAGAACCAGGAACATCGATTAACAATTTATGATCAAAACCTTAAAATGAGATTCCAAGGCACTTCGAAAATCAAAAATCGTTGATCCTTGTTCGATATTCTTATGTGTATTTAAATCTGACTTTTTGACCGAATCTATTTAATAAGGAAAGTAAACTTATCAAAGTTCTTAAGTGCAATACCAGTACCCCGGGCAACGGCATGCAATGGGTCATCGGCTACATGAACCGGTAATTTGGTTTTCATGTGGATACGCTTGTCGAGACCGCGCAACAACGAACCTCCGCCTGCCAGGTAAATACCGGTTTTAAAAATATCGGCAGCAAGTTCGGGAGGTGTCATTTCGAGGGCATTCAGTACGGCAGCTTCAATTTTCGATATGGATTTATCCAAAGCATGTGCAATTTCAGCGTAGTTAACATACACTTCTTTGGGAATACCGGTAAGCATATCACGTCCGTGTACGGCATAATCAGGTGGCGGGTTATCAATTTCGGTCAGGGCTGATCCAACTTCAATCTTGATAATTTCGGATGTGCGCTCGCCAATATTGATATTATGCTGTTTGCGCATGTATTCTTCGATGTCGGCATTAAAATCGTCGCCGGCAATGCGGATGGATTTATTATTTACAATACCTCCCAGGGCGATAACAGCAATTTCGCTGGTGCCACCGCCGATGTCAATAACCATGTTACCTGTAGGTTCGAGAACGTCGATACCGATACCGATAGCAGCAGCCATAGGCTCATGGATCAGGCGTACCTCCTTTGCCCCTGCCTGTTCGGCTGAGTCTTTTACGGCACGCTCTTCCACTTCGGTAATACCCGATGGAATACAAATAACCATTCGCAAGGCAGGTGGAAACAGGCTGCGGCTTGGTCCGATCATTTTGATAAATTCGCGTATCATGTATTCGGCCGACTGGAAATCAGCAATAACGCCATCACGCAGCGGGCGGATGGTTTTAATGTTCTCGTGGGTTTTACCGTGCATCATCTGCGCGCGTTTGCCCACGGCAAGAACTTTGCCTGTGTTGCGTTCGATAGCAATAATTGAGGGTTCATCAACTACTACCTTGTCGTTATATATTATAATGGTGTTGGCTGTGCCAAGATCCATTGCGATTTCTTTGGTAAGAAATGAAAAAAGTCCCATTTGTTTTTATACTTCCTTTTTTAAAAATGTGTTTTTACTCAATGGTTTATCCAAATTATATTCCGGCTAATGTACCAGGGCTTTTCTTTAATCAAATGCCATTCACTTTATAGCCCTGTTATTTCTTCATGTAATTCCGGGTAAAGATTCTCATTCCGGTATCTTGCTCCTTTGCCCTTAAGGATTACGGTAATCGGATTTTCTCTTTTAATGCTTAAAATGTCTGATTCCTGTAAATGTCATTGTCATTTCATTCCGGTTGCAATAATCAACAGAATCTGCGTCGCGCACCGAACCTCCGGGTTGTATCACTGCCGTTATCCCTTCGTTGTGAGCCAGCTCAACCGAGTCGGCAAAAGGGAAAAAAGCATCGGATGCCATTACAGCGCCATGCAAATCAAGGCCATATTCGGCAGCTTTTGAAATGGCATGTTTCAAGGCGTCAACTCTT
>JBBSBT010000214.1:0-5867 GCA_038250985.1 Bacteroidales bacterium | reverse complement strand
CCATTGAGTACCGAAGGATTTTCCCTTTCAAGCGGGGTCATTGACTGGATTATGGCTTCTATTCCTTTGAACGCATTTTCATCAATATCAACGTCTTTAATAGCCTTGCCCATTCCCGGGATCATACTCATTAAATCCTTCACGTTACCCATTTTCTGGATTTGCCTGATCTGGTCAATGAAGTCGTTAAAGTTAAACTGATCTTTGGCAAGTTTTTTCTGAAGTTTACGGGCCGATTCCTCGTCGTATTGTTCCTGTGCGCGTTCCACCAGCGAGACAATATCACCCATTCCCAGTATACGGTCGGCCATACGGTCAGGATAGAACATATCGATGGCATCCATCTTTTCGCCAATACCCACGAACTTGATAGGTTTGTTAACCACAGAACGTATGGTAAGAGCGGCACCACCACGAGTATCACCATCAAGTTTGGTAAGGATTACCCCATCAAAGTTGAGTCTTTCGTTGAAGGTTTTAGCTGTATTCACAGCATCCTGACCAGTCATTGAATCGACAACGAAAAGGGTTTCGTGTGGATTTAAAGCTGACTTGAGTGCTGAAATTTCGTTCATCATCATTTCGTCAATGGCAAGACGGCCGGCGGTATCGATGATCAGAACGTTAAATCCATGGTCTTTGGCATGGGAAAGCGCGTTACGGGCAATTTTAACAGCATCCTTATTTTCAGGCTCTGCATACACAGGAATACCAATCTGCTCTCCCAAAACTTTCAACTGGTCTATAGCAGCCGGGCGGTAAATGTCGCAGGCAACCAGAAGAGGACTTTTTCCCTTTTTAGTGTGCAGGTAATTAGCCAGCTTGGCAGCAAAAGTAGTTTTACCACTTCCTTGCAAACCGGACATCAAAATCACAGACGGACTTCCCTTAAGGTTAATTTCCACTTTATCGCCACCCATAAGCAGGGCAAGCTCGTCGTGAACAATTTTAACCATCAACTGACCCGGGGATACCGAAGTCAGCACATTTTGGCCCAAAGCCTTGACTTTTACTATATCAGTAAATTCCTTGGCCACCTTATAACTTACATCGGCATCGAGTAACGCCTTGCGAACATCTTTAAGGGTTTCGGCCACATTGATTTCGGTAATATAACCGTGGCCTTTCAGCAGTTTAAACGCTCTGTCGAGCCTGTCGCTTAGACTTTCAAACATTGTATTCAGTATTTTCGGAGAATGATAAAGATAGCTGCCCTGAAGCAGGACGACAAAGGTAGTAATTTTTAAGCAATCAGTCTACCGGCTGCTTTCAAACCTCATATACATTCTCACATCACCCTCAATAGGGAACAAAGCCTTAGAATTGCCTTGAATTTAACTCAACATACATCCTGTATAAATTATTGATGATAAATTAGTTTTTTCAGGCTCTCTTCCATTTATAAAGGTTTAACTATTATATTTGCATTATTAAAAACCCTTTGCATAAAGTTGTCATTTCACAGAATATGCTGATACCATTGACATTCAAAGTAATTTTAAGAGAACCATATTTGCATATAACCAATATTCAAAAACAACAATAGAAATAACACTAATCTCATTCATTTAAATTTTTTCGGCAATAATTTGCCATGTAAAAAAACAACAAAACACTATGAGAAAAACATCTACACTCTTACTCTTCCTTCTGGTTATAACCTTTGCTTTTGGCAAACCAGTTACCATGGAAAAAGCCAGCCAGGTGGCGAACAAATATCTTTCAGCGTATTCTTGGAAAGCTAGTCGCAGTGTTGCTAACAGTTTCAGTAAATCCTATAATGGAATCACTACATATTATGTTTTTAATTATACCGGTGGTGGATTCGTGGTTGTTTCAGCCGATGATGCAGTTATTCCAATCCTGGCAGAGTCCGACCAGGGCTATATAGAATCTGAGATCACAAATCCTTCAACCCGTTACTGGTTTGAAAATTATAGCAAGGAAATTACAGAAATCATTAACAGTGGTGCAAATAATACCGAATCCGTTGCCGAATGGAATAAAATTCTGAATAATGAAGTTCAGACATCCACAGCTGATGTAGCGCTTTTACTGACAACCACATGGAACCAGAATAAGAATTACAATTATTATTGTCCATCAGACGCTGCAGGTTCTGACGGTAAAGCCTGGGTAGGCTGTGTGGCAACTGCCATGGGCCAGATTATGAAATATCATAATTTCCCGGCTAAAGGCGTAGGATCACATTCATATGTCCACAATACATACGGACTGCAGACAGCGAATTTTGGAACTACTGACTACAATTTCACTTCAATGGGCAATACTGCTTCAAGCAGCAGTTACCAGGAAATTGCCACTTTATTATATCACGCCGGTGTTTCTGTTGACATGGGGTATGGAGGTGACGAATCAGGTGCTTTTTCGGAAGATGTACCCTGGGCTATGAGTACTTATTTTAATTATGATAATTCAACCATTAAACAGGCATCAATGTCGGATTATACCTCCGCTGCCTGGCGAACACTCCTTAAATCAGAACTGGACGCACACCGCCCTCTGTATTATTCCGGAAGTGACCCCAATGGCGGCCATGCCTGGGTATGCGACGGATACAGCAGCGCCGACAATAAATTCCATATGAACTGGGGCTGGTCAGGCTCCGCAAACGGATACTATGCTATCGGTGTTCTCAATCCTACGGGCACCAGCTATAAATTCAATACTGGCAATTCCGTTATTTATGGTATAAAACCGGGAAACCCTGATTTAATAGTCCGGTTTACTAATCTGGATCAGAATAATTCTATCACATCCGGTCCTGTATTTGATATCAACTATTCTGTCGTCAAAGGTTCACCAGTTGCAGTAAAACTTTATATCAATAACCAACTGGTTTCTACATCAACCCAATCCAGTTCCACCTATTCTTGGAAAACTGCCGAAAGCCCAATAGGTACTTATACCATTCGTGTTGAAGCCATTGATGCCAATGATACTGTTTACCAGGAAATATATGCCGGGCTTAGCGAATGGGTCCCACAGGCAAGTGCTTTTACTTCGCCTTTCAGGTACATAAACAATATCCATGCACTAGATTCCCTGGTTGTATGGGCTACCGCACTGGATAATAATCCTGTAGTAAATACCACAATCAATGAATTTACAAAAACAACTAACGGAGGTAAAACCTGGACACCCGGACAGGTCCTGGGTGGCACAGCCTATGGGCTTGGAAATATTTGCGGTCTTGATACCAATATTGCTTATGTTTCGGTTTACAATAGTGTTACCCAGGACAATACATGCGGAGTTTATAAAACAAGCGACGGAGGAACAACCTGGATACAATTGCCAGGTGCTCTGCAGGGGGCCGAATCGTTTGCCGATAATGTATGGTTCTGGAATGAAAATGAAGGCATGTGCCATGGTGATGTAAAAGATACCTACTTCGAGATTTACACTACAAGCAACGGAGGCGTTACATGGACGCGGGTACCTAAAGCAGATATCGGTGCAGGCGTCACCGCGGCTTCAGGCGAAGGAGGCTGGACCTCTGTTATGCAAGCTGTTGGTGACAATACTGTTATGTTTGGCACGAATAAGGGAAACTTATATATATCTCATGATAAAGGATTACATTGGGTAATCTCCAAGCCCGGCATCTCTCCGATTACCAGCGGTGTACAAAAAATCTGTTTTAAAGACGAACAAAATGGCCTGGTTGCCCAGACTTCAACAACAACCGTTCTGAAAGAAACACATGATGGCGGAACAACCTGGCAAACCGTTACTCCTGTCGGCCCATTTAAGTTAAGTGATATGGCTTTTGTACCCGGCACAGAAAATACATTTGTTTCAACCGGGGCAGGCGCTTCCTATAGCTTTGATGGTGGACATTCATGGTCACAGGCTGGAGGAACTGAAATTTCGCCTTTCCCTTCCGTCGCTTTTGTAAATAATCACTGCGGTTGGGCAGGGGGAATTAATGTAAGTTCCTTTGAAAATGGCATAAATAAATATACAGGGATACTAGTACCAGCAGCAGTGCGAAATCCGGTTTCCGAATTTACGGCCGAAGCAGTTGAGCTTACAGCTTCGCTTAAATGGACAGCGCCTGTTATTGCTCCTCTCAGCTATAATATATACAGAAACGATACGCTGGTTGCCACTGGAATTACATCACCTCAATACTTAGATTCTCCTGTGGCCAAAGGAAGGCAGATGTATTGCGTTACCGCAGTGTATGAAGGAGGCGAATCGCTCAGAAACTGTACATCTACATGGATTGCCCTCGGCGTTGCTTATACCAGTGCATCCACTTTCATGGTTTATCCCAATCCAGCCAGAGGGATTATTAATATCATGAGTCCGGATAAATTCAGCGAAGTGCGCATGATCAGCAGTGTTGGCCAGGTTGTTTATCGTAACACGTCAAAAAGCACAAACCTGCATATCCTGACCGAAGGATTTGAACCGGGTATCTACATCCTGCAGATCTATTCCGGGAAGCAGGTTATTTCGAAGAAAGTTTCGATTATCAGGTAGGAAATCTAAAAATAATATTTGTTTAAAAGCCGTGGATGTCACGGCTTTTTTTTATTCCCGGTATGGGTACGAAAGATAATTTAAGAAATTTCCCGATCTAAACCTGGCTCTTTTCCCTTCTGATAAAAGTTAAAAACACTGCTGTAAAATGCAGGCATACTCCGGTTCTGAATAAAAGCCAGTCAAAGTACCTAGGAATAAATTGTGTTGATAATAGAAGCATATACTGTTCATTGCTGTATGCGCCTTTAGGATACAATTGCCTTTGCCCGATTGCAAAATCTGCGAAATCTTTCATATAGGCGGTCAGAACAATCAATGAACCCGCGATCAGCAAAACCCAAACTAATTTTGACAGATGCAAAACCGGCCCATATCCTTTTCTTCTGCTCAATATAACAAAAGCCAGCAATAACATAGTGAGTGAATTGATCACGGGAGCAATAACAGGACCGGTCCAGATACTGGGTAAAAGGAATAAAATGTCAGTTGTCAGCAGCGAGGATGGCCAACCGACAAGAACTTTCAGGAACACATAATAAGAAATATCCCAGGCCGAAAAAATTACCAGGAACCACGCAAAACGATGCAACCCCCGTTCGGCAGATAAAACACTGACTGCCACAATCATAATCAACGTGGCTGCCTCGCGATAAAGTTCGGTAACAGCCAGGTAAGGAGCCATTTCTCTCATCGGGAAATTAAATCCTTCAGGGTAGTACAAGGCTCTCAGGTAAACAACCACCGAGGATTCCAGGTAGCCCATGGCTATTGCAAAAATGAATATCCAGATTGTTTTTGTGGTAGGTTTCATAACCGCATCTTATAAATATGATTTTACAAATTTAACCAAGGATTGTGAAAACCAGTACATACTTATGTTCAATCAGGCTAATCTTAAGAAAATTTAATAGAATTAAAGCGATTTGTTTACAGGCGTTTCGTAATTTTATGGTTCATATTATATTCATTACCACAGCATTTTCTTAATCAACAATAATTAATGATTATGAATAAATTCTTCATTTTAATAGCCTCTATTGCCTTAGCCCTTACATGCACAGCCCAAAAACAGGAGTATATCATTTCTCCTCCGGCCGTAAACAGGTATACCCATATCGATAAAAAAGGTGAAACAGTTATCCCCAATGGCCGGATTATAACTCCGGTTGGTAAAAGCTATACTGTGGCGCCACATCCTTATGGACTGGCTATCAGCAAAGATGGTACAATAGCTGTCACTGCAAATTCCGGCGTATCTCCTTTATCTATTACCATTTTAAAGAATCTCAATTCCGGTAATCCGGATTTGCGACAAGTACCTCCCGGCCCTTCGACCAACAGGGGAGTGCTTG
>JBBSBT010000213.1:0-5889 GCA_038250985.1 Bacteroidales bacterium | reverse complement strand
GGCGTAGGCGATAACCCGATATTCTTCCCCGAAGAAGACATGCAGCTTTCCGGCGCCAATTTCCAGGGCTCACCAGTTTCAGTGCCTATGGATATGGCCGGAATGGTGATCACTATGGTTTGTGTACTGAGCGAACGACGCATGAACCGACTCAATAATCCCGCTTTAAGTGTGGGTCTGCCTGCATTCCTGACGAAAGGAGCCGGAATGTTTTCAGGACTTATGCTTAGCCAGTATACGGCTGATATGCAAATAGTTGAACAACGCATTTTATCTGCACCAGCAAGTATACAATCCATACCGGCTGCCGCCGACCAGGAAGATTTTGTAAGTATGGGTATGAATACAGCCATTAAGAACTTTCAGATCCTGGATAATGCTTATGGCATCCTGGGTATTGAACTAATGGCAGCCGCACAGGCACTTGATTTCAGGGAGTATTCCTTCGGAGCCGGCGTTATAAAAGCTAAAGAAGTTATTCGCCGCCATGTTGATTTCCTGGAAATTGACAGGCCCTTGTACAACGACCACAATGCTATGAAAGCCCTTGTTGAATCGTGCGCGATACTCAAAGAAGTGGAGAAAGTTACGGGAATACTCGGATAGCGCTATGTGAATGAAAGAAAATACTAATATTGTACTCTTGAAGGAAAAGAAAAGACCTCGAACATACCTTTTTAATATGATTACAACAAACTTCGGCCAAAATGGATGAACAACAGCCTATACCTAAAGAAGCGCAACCCAATCTCTTATTTCTGAAAATCCTTTGTGTAATCACATTTGTCGGAAGCGGACTAGGTTTTTTATCCTATGGTATCATAGGACTAATACACGATTTCTTTGCCAAAAACCTGTCACTCATACCTGACGAGCAAAACCGGGAATTAATCGGGATGCTTCTTTCAGCCGGAAGGGTATTCTTTTTTCTGAATACCTTACTTTATGCCGCATCTTTTGCGGGGGCAATCCTTTTATGGCGGATGAATAAAACAGGATTTCACCTTTATACAGCGTCGCAGCTCCTTTTACTGATACTTCCTTTGGCATATATCAAAGGATTTCCGATGCCAGGCACCAGTATCTTCCTAACCATACTCTTTATATGGGGATACAGCGGGTTTCTGAAATTTATGAAGTAAATAAAAATATTCCGGGTGCCAACTCACAGCACAAGGCACCAGGCACTAAGCACCATGCACTAAGCACCATGCACCAAGCACCAGGCACTAAGCACCAAGCACCAAGCACCAAGCACAAAGCACAAAGCACCAGGCACTAAGCACCAGGCACCAAGCACAAAGCACTAAACACAACATTAAAATATCACTTTGAAGTAGAAATAAGATGACAATACACTCCACTTCCCAACAAAAAAGTCCGTTCATGCTGACCTTACTTAGCGCAGGTTCTTTTATTTTCGGGATCGGCTGGATCGGTATGTTCTTTACGCTTATCCTGTATTCGTTTAAGGGAGATGTGCCACAGCATTTATTTCCCGGCATTGTTATTGAATATTTGCAGGCCGGCTACTTTTTTATACTGGTTGAGATACTTCTCGCTGCTATGGGACTTGCCGGCGTGGTGCTGATGTGGAAAATGAAAAAGACTGGATTCTACCTTTATGCCATCAGTAAAATACTTGTTTATTTTCTTCCTGTATTATGGATCAGCACCTCCCACCTAACATATCCGGCCCTGGTAATCAATTCCATCCTGATTACCGCATACGGAGTTTTAGTGTTAAATAATCGCGGAAAATGAAAAAAAAATAACAAAAAATAACAGAAAAAGATTTTGAGATAAAATTTTTATATCTTTACCCGTTAAAAGTTGTTAAATTCTCTTATAACTGCAAATAATTAAGGTGTTGTATGTCATGATATTATGATTCAAAACCCCAAATGAACCAATAATCAAGACTAATAGATAAAACACAGATGGTGAATAAAGTTGTTAGAAAATATTTAATTTCTATTCAATTATACTTAACTTAAAGACTATTTTTACCCTAAAATCAAACATAAAATCAATCTAACCAATAAAAAAACAGAAACAGCCTATGAAAAAATGATTACATCTAGTATTGAAACAAAAATAAATCTAACAAACATTAACTAACCAAATCAATTAACCTATGAGAAAACTTAGTCTATTGCTGGTAATGCTACTGTTCACAGTTATGCAGGTACTGGCTCAACGAACCATCACAGGTACAGTTACCAGTGCCGACGACGGGAAAGGAATTCCCGGTGTTACAGTTCTTGAAAAAGGAACCAATAATGGTGTATTAACTAACCTGGATGGAAAATTTTCACTAACTGTTTCCAAAACAGCTACTGCTATTCAATTTACATTCGTTGGAATGAAACCTAAGGATGCAATCCTTACAGCTGAAAACAACTATAATATTGTACTGGAAACATCAGCTGAACAACTTGAAGGAGTCATTGTTACCGCTGTAGGTATTCAACGTTCCACAAAGTCAATTGGATATTCAGTAACAACGGTAAATACTGACCAGATAGAAGCAAGGTCGGAACCTGATATGCTGAAATCCTTGCAGGGAAAAGTTCCCGGTGTTGATATCCGCGTAGGTCAGGGAGCTCCCGGAGCCGCTTCAAAAATAAGTATCCGCGGCGCTTCTTCATTTTACGGAAGTAACGAACCACTTATTGTTGTTGATGGTGTTCCATATAGCAACGACCAGGTTTCCACTTCAAGTCAAACCTCAGGAAATGGTGGTGCTTATTCCAGTGGATTAAGCACATTAGACCCGAATAATATCGAGACAATGACAGTACTGAAAGGTTCTGCTGCTGCCGCTTTGTACGGATCGAGAGCCTCCAATGGTGTTCTCCTTATTACTACCAAATCAGGAAAGTCAGGAAAAGAGACACGAGGACTTGAAGTTTCATTAACTACATCATTGGCACAAGAGAAGATAGCCAATTTACCAACCTATCAAAATACATATGGTAATGGTTCAAACTTTGCCTATGCAAATTCTAATGGTTCATGGGGAGCACGTTTCGACTCAAGGGATTCAATTCCTGTTTGGCCCGATTATCTGAGTGCATTTCCTGAATTATTCCCAAGTTCCGGGAATATACCATATAAGGCACAGCCTGATAACGTAAAGCAACTGTTCCAGACCGGTACAGTTTTCGAAAATTCCCTTTCAATTTCCGGTGGAGATGCAAAGAATTCATTTAGCACAACGGTATCTTCCTTAAACCAGGACGGGTATATTCCTAATTCAAAATTCGACAGATATAGCATAAGTGTCGGAGGAAGAAGCAAACTGAATAACGGCCTCAATGTGAATGGAAATCTTTCATTTTCGAGCACAGACCAATTAGGCGGTTTCTTTGGTGAAAACCAATTTGCCGGAGCGGCTTCTTCATTTGCACGTAGTCTTTTCCTTGGAAGAACCTGGGATATGACCCTGCCATATGAAAACCCGAAAAACGGATGGCCTGTTTCACCTTTGGGCGATCAATTCGATAATCCATTTTGGTCGTACAAACACAATACTATCACAACCAAAACCGACAGAACTGTTGCCGGTATAGGCCTGGATTATAATATCAACAGCTGGTTCAATGTTTCATACCAGTTGGGGTATAATAACATGCAACTGAACCGTAAAGAAATTACCGATATTGGTTCAAGAGCCGCAGCTAAAACCGGTGAAATTAAAGAGGACACCTATAACAAACGCGAAGTAGAATCCAATTTACTTTTAACTTTAGCTCACCAGATAGGGACTGATTTCGCCATCAAAGCGATCCTGGGTAATAATGTAAACCAGCGTACAACTAACAGGCAGGCATACGACGGTAAAGTAATTATGGTTCCGGGAGTTTATGATATAGACAATACAAGGGACGTAGTAACATTAGGCGGTGATTACACCCAAAGACGTTTGTTCGGTGTTTTTGCTGACCTCTCCCTCTCCTACAAGAGCTGGTTATTTCTTAACCTGGTAGGACGTAACGACTGGTCGTCAACGCTTCCGAAAGATAATAGAAGTTATTTCTATCCAGCCATCAGTACCTCTTTGGTATTTACAGATGCCCTGGGTATGAATTCCGACATATTAAGTATGGGAAAAATTCGTGCCAGCTACGCACAGGTTGGTAATGATGCTGATCCTTATTCATTGCTGAATGTATTTTACCTCGATGATCCTTTTAACGGGAAATTTACACTTACCACCCCTAATACCAGGAATAACCCTAATTTAAAACCTGAACGCTCAGCCGAAACTGAACTTGGAACCGAACTGCAATTTTTCAAGGGTCGCATTGGGTTAGACGTCACCTGGTATAATAAACTTTCGAGTGATATGATTGCCAATGTTCCTATGCCAAACTCAAGCGGTTACTCTTCCCAGTATTTGAATTTCGGGGAAATGAGAAACAAGGGTGTTGAAATTGGCTTAAACCTGGTTCCACTTGATATGGCAAATGGTTTAAAATGGAATATATACACTTCATTCACAAAGAATAAAAGTGAAGTAGTATCCTTAATCCCCGGCATTGAAAGGCTGAACCTGGCTAGTTTAGGCATTGGTGTTACTCCTGTAATTGAACCGGGTTATGCTTATGGAGCTTTCAGAGGTGATTATGCTTTAAGAGATCCTGCAACCAATTCCTTAATTATTGATCCGGTTACCGGATTCCCCTATTTAGCTCCTGATGAAAAAATTGTTGGCGATCCGAATCCTGATTTTGTTATGGGTATAACCAATAGTATTTCATTTAAAGGATTTACGCTAAGCGCTTTGTGGGACTGGAGACAAGGGGGTGACTTGTACAGTGTAACCATAAATTCATTATTAGGCAGAGGTGTTACCACGGATACTGAAGACAGGGAACATAGCTGGATTATTCCAGGTTTATATGGCGATGCACAGGGCGTTCTTGTAAAAGATGGTGCCGGCAATCCCATTGAAAACCGCACAGGAGTAACTACCAACGACTTGTATTTCTACGGCGGTGGTAACGAAACTACTTTTGCTATTAACGGAGCTTCTGAATTCGAAATTTATGATGCTACTGTTTTCCGTCTGCGTGAAGTTACCCTTGGTTATGATGTTCCGAAGAAATGGCTGGAAAAGGCAAAAATCGGCAGAGTCAATCTAAGTGTTTCAGGTCGTAACTTATGGTATTTTGCTCCTAATGTTCCCAGTGGTACTAATTTCGACCCGGATATCAGTAACTACGGCGCAAGCAATGTACAAGGCATTGACCTTTCATGTGCACCTACATCCAGAAGATATGGTGTGACTTTAAAGGTTACTTTCTAATCTCCGTTTGACTATCTAATCAAATAAAAAAAATGAATATGGAAAAATATATGAAAATACTGTTAGCATTTTTCATTTTGCTGGCAGGAGGATGTAAAAAGGATTTTCTTGATATTAATACGGATCCCAATAATCCCAGCAAAGCCACATTGGCTTTGTTGTTAACCCATGTTGAAAAAGCAATGGCAGATGGCATGGGGTTTAGCGGCGGTATTTCAGATATTACATCTGTTTACATGATGCAGAGAAGTACCCGTGAAAATCCCGACCAGTATGGTATCAACGGGGGATCTTTCTATACCTATAGTCCATGGAATTATATGTACTCAGGTCCGCTTCAGGATATCGAATTGATGATCAACCAGGCAGAAGCCGAAGAAAATGTTACCTATGCAGGCATCGGTAAAATTTGTAAGGTATTTCTTATCAGCCACATGGTCGATATATGGGGTGATATCCCATTCAGCGAAGCTAATAAATTAGATGCGGATAATAACGGATATCCTAAATTCGATAAAAGCGAAGATATCTATCCCGCATTATTTAAAATGCTTAGCTCTGGTATAGCTGACCTT
>JBBSBT010000212.1:0-5907 GCA_038250985.1 Bacteroidales bacterium | reverse complement strand
GGTTTTCAACAAAAACGACTATACCACCGCGTCCTCCTGAAGTGTATTTGCCGCCACCTTCAGCTCCGGGAAATGCCAATGGCTGGGAAAACGATTGATTGCCTGTTAGTAACAGCAGGAACAACAAAAGGGAATTCATGCTGTTAATCATACAGTTAAATTTAATTTATACATTATCGAAATGGAAATAAACCTATAAACAGTATATGCTTTTCAGGTTAATTGTTTTTTTTAGAAAAAAACATTTGCATTTTACAAATGTTAATCAGACTTGACTATGGTCTCCATCTTGGATCTCCGCTTGAGTTTTTACCGTCAAAATGGCTGTCGATAATACTAAAATCACCATTGTCAGGATTGCTAAACAAGTCGGTTGAAAGCCCGCTGTAAGGAATTAAGCCTGGAATGGGAAACAACACCGTAAAGAAATCGGATGTGTTGTAACAATTATTTGTAACAATATTTGTTACGTCACTTGCGCGAATTCCTCTTGAGAGATCCGGAGTCTTTGTTTTCCCTAAAATACAGTTTTTGATACTAAGAGCTGCAACCGTGTAGGTGCTAAAGTCCATAAAGTAGTAACCACCAGGAAGCATATCATTAAACGTGCAGTTTTCAACTAATACTGATTCTACATTTGACATAGTATTAAAGAAAACACCTTTGGTGAAATTGTAACACGTCGAGTTTCGCATTTCGAAATTAGCAATATTATTACCATTGGCTCCGCCGTTTGCAGCATGGAAAATCCCGTAGCCACTCGAGAGCCCTATATCATTGATGGAGCAATTGTTAACAAACACTTTATTAACGATACCCCATGGTGCTGCACCGGTTTGCAAACGAAGTAATGAATTGCCAAAAGATTTGATTGTGCAATTTTCGAAGCTTATCAGTCCGACATTACAATTTAAAGCTGATGTCGTATTGAACAGGTATGAAACTTTACTTATGCCATCGCTCTTGAGACCGGAAATGGATACATTGGAAAATATAACTGAGTCAATTGCACCCGAAAGATCCGTTTCATTCAGATAGTTTAACTGAGCCGGAGTTCCCAGGCCAGGCAGGCAGACCACTTTAATGGATTTTGAAAGTACGAAGGAAGCGGTAGCGTTGCATGTATAAGTTTCACTGCGCCGCAGGACGAAAACGGTTCCTGGCAATGCTGAGGCCATTGTATCCGTTAACACAGTCGGGATACCGGTTATACTCCGGAGGTCAATAACATGATCGCCAAGATTTGGTGTTGCTGTGGTAGTATAATTCTGTGTTCCCCGCAGAGCATCTTCACTATAGATAGTAACCTCATAAGTGGTTGTCCCGGTAAGCCCCGATATCTCTTTATATCCTGCCGCAACATCTTGTTCGGTTAAAGTAACAGTTTTAACCAGAGTCCCATCTGTTTTGGAAACATTAATTGAAGTTACCGCGGCTCCTGTATTACTCCATCGCACTACAATTGAATAATCAGTAAGGTCATCAGGCGTTGAAGGAAGTAAAATTGTTGGAAATCTCGCCGTTGTAGCAGTCAGCAGCAAAAGCTTTGAGTCCTTCGACGGGTCTTCTGCTTTAGCTTGCAGATTAATAAAATAACCCTGATCCCACAGCAGGTTGGAGAAAACAACCTTTGATGAGTCCATGGGGACAGTAATTGTCTGGTCTGTGGTTTGAAATAACGAGTCGCGGCTTATATTGACAACATATGAAACTGCCCCTTTAATTTTAAACCAGGAAACTGTAATCTGGTTTCCCTTTATGGCAGGATCATCTTTAACAACAGGCATAAACAGCCTGATTAAAGGATTTTCAACAGGTTCCTTTTTACATGAACCAACGAGAATCATTGTGGCAATTAAGCAGGGCAATAGAAAGTAAGCATATATTTTTGTCTTCATGATGTCAGATTTTTGCTGTTTAGGGCTTAATAATTGTAATAATTCTGAAGATTTTTCTGGCTTGCAGCAATAATAGACTGGTGGATAGGCAGTATATAACGAACCGGAGCATTTCCTGTATTGTCAGTATAGCCTGCATAAAGATCCGTTATAAAGGGAGGTGCTGATCCATCCGAAGCGGCAAGGTTCATCAGCCAGTTAGCAGTTGTATACTCTTCGGAAGGCGCCACATCAAGTTTGGTGTAAAGACCTGCAATTTCAAGTGTTACATTATCACTCTTGTATTTCCAGTAAATCTTATCAGGATAATTTGCATATTTTCCCTGGCCGGTGCCAAAACGCGTATCCAGGCCCATTTGAATCAGGTTTTCCCTGGTCGAGCTGATGTTTTTGCCATAAAGATTCCAGCGAACCAGGTCAAATTTTCTCAGGCATTCGCCTCCGAATTCCCAGGCACGTTCATCCACAATAGCTTGAAAAAAAGATTCCTTACTTGACGAAACATCATTTACATACTGTGTGACTTTAGTATCCCATAATGAGGATGGGAATGCACGCTGCCGGACTAAAGTCAGCGCATTTTTAGCTATTTCGGTAGGACCTCCGGTGATTTCATTTTCTGTTTCTGCAAGCATGAGTAATACATCCGAGTAGCGCATGATTGGCCAGTTTATACCCGTATATTTTGTACTGGCTGATCCCTGTGGGCTAGCCATCCAGGCCTTACACCATTTCCCGGAGGTAATACCGCCTGTTGGACTGGCAATTACCTGTTTAAGTGTTGCGTCAAGAGAATAGATCGCACATGTAACCGGCAAACGGGTATCAGTTGAATCAAACGAGTAAAAATAGGTTGGGGTAAAAGCGATCGAGCCGCTTGCACTTCCATAAGGGTGAGTGCCAGCAAGCATTTTAATACCGTTGTAATAACCACAGTCGCTGCTGTAGGTTGCCGGGAAAGCAATTTCATATAGAACATCATCATTTTTTGGGGAAACGAAATTGCATTCATTCAAAAATATGGTTCTGAAGGATGGATTTAAAGTGTGTTTGCCACTGGTAACCAATTTTTTGCAATAGGTATTAGCAATTTCATAATAATGAAGATAATCACTTTCATTTCTTTTCATTTGCATATCAGGGCGCAATGAATACCCACCCCGCGCCAATGCTAAACGTGCAATTAATCCCTGAACAAATCCACGGTTGACACGCTCAATTCCTTCCGACAATTGATCTGCATAATACATATCAGGTTCAACTTCAATTAAATCGTTGATGCAATTAGTCAGAATCGTATCGCGATCAGTCCTTGGCAGATAAAAATCATCTCCTGCAACGGTTGGCGTTGTTTTATAAGGTACATCGCCCCAGTTACGAACCAGTTCGTAATACATCTGGGCGCGCAGGGCAACAGCTTCGCCATACATTTGTTTAACGTTGGCATTTGAAGCGTATAACGAACTGTTTTTTATTCCCTTAATACACTCATTAGCACGATTAATCGCCGAATACAGGTTATTCCATGGCTTTAATACTTCACCATTAGTGGTTTTACAGGTGAATTCAGCAATATCACGGCGTCCTCCGTCAGAAGCACCTATGATCATTTCAACATCCGAATTTACAGTATTATAGTAGGAAAGCCGGGTAGAATACCCTTCGTCGAGGGTTAGTAATTGGTAAATTCCCTTCACTGCATTAAAGACATCGTACTCGTGCGAGAAAACATAATCGTTTGAAAACGTTGAAGGAGAGTCTGTTTCCAGAAATTTTTTGCATGATGTAAACAACACTGTTGTTATTGCCATGAGATATATAAACTTGCGAATCATAGTTTTGGTTATTAAGTTATTGGTATTCGTTATCAGAAAGTAAGATTAACTCCAAGCGTATACGAACGGCTCTTTGGATAAGCTGAATAATCAACCCCCGGGGTAAGCGGCGAACCTCTAACCGTGCTTACTTCAGGATCATAACCTGTATATTTAGTTAAAATCCAGGCGTTGTAAATTGTGCCATAAAACCGACACTGTGTCATCCCGACTCTTGAAATGATTTTCTTAGGCAGGGTATATCCGATTGTCAAATTGTTCAGGCGGAGAAATGATCCGTCTTCAATAGCCCAACTGCTTACTACCGGCCTTCCCATCATTGGACTCCACATGGTAGCATTTTTATTTAATTCGGAAAGTGCAGCAGGGTCAGTAACAAGATTCCCGCTCAAATCCATGTATTTATACCTGTTTTGATAATCAACCAGATCGAGCATATTGGTATAGGTCCGGTTCCAGTATGTGGTAAAGTCGATTTTATTGGCATTGTATATTTTATTTCCATAAACCCAGTTAAAGAACAAGGATAAGTCAAATCCTTTATATGTAGCATTAAAATTAATCCCGCCTGAATGCTTGGGGTTTGTATTTCCAATTATAGTACGGTCCTTGTCCGGATTGATAATCATACTTTCGTCATTACTCAATTTTTTCAGTTTCATGCTGCCGGGGCCAAAATAGATGGAAGAAATAATGCTGCCATCATCTACTACACCTGGTTTTATTGTATATTTTTTAGTTGTTGCATTGTAGTCAAAATCATCAACTGTATACATGCCATCGGCTACGTATCCATAAATCTGACCCACAGCCTGGCCTACCAACAAAATATAGTCATCACGTTCCCGCAGATCGGTGCTACCCCATCCTGAGTTGAATGGGATGGAATCAACACCACCCAGGTTATCAATCCTGCTCTTGTTGAATCCGATGTTAAACGAAATATTGAATGTAAAATCATTCTGATTTATGATATTGGCATTCAGTGAAAGTTCAACTCCACGGTTCGATGTTTGCCCGATATTGCGCATCTGGCTTGTGTATCCGGTATTTGATGGAATTGTGGATTGAACCAGCAGGTCTCTTGTTGTATTCCAATATAAATCCAACGAACCGGTGAGGCGGTCTTTAAGTATTCCAAAATCAATTCCTCCATTGCGCGTAATGGTTGTTTCCCATTTTAAATCCGGGTTGTAGAGTACCGAAGACGAAGGTTGATAATAGGGTTGGGGAATTTCGCCAAATCCAATTGGTTTGGACGAACTTAAACCATAAAGTGCTCTCCACATATCATCGTCCATACGGTTATTTCCTGCTTCGCCCATGCTTAACCGCAGTTTCAAATTTGAAATCAGGTCCAGTTTGTCCATAAATTTCTCATCACTGATACGCCAGGCCATAGCAGCTGCAGGGAAAAAGCCCCATTGGTGACCTGGTGCAAATTTTGTGGAACCATCAGCCCGTAAGGTTAATGTTAACAGGTACCGTTTTGCAAGCGAATAATTGGCCCGTCCGAAGAAGGATGCAAGATTATTCCTGCCTGATTCATTGGTGTTTGTGTATTCCTGCGAACCCAATGTCATTAAAGCGAATGCCTTTTCCGGTTCAATATCTTTATTCATAAATAACCGGGCTGTACTGGTTATCGATGTTGAGGTCTCACTCAAAATTTCCTGCCCGACCAACAAGTTAAGCTCATCATCTTTAAATACCTTTTTAATTGAATAGTTAAGCGTATTTGCCCAGCGGTATCCCGGGTTAGTTTTGGTGATGATCTGTGCATAGGGCAGATTTCCATTGTTTCGTGCAGTGCTTGTCAATGGGCCATAGAACCAATTATCTTTATCGAAATGATAATCCACACCAAATTCAGAACGGGCAACAAGGTTTTTAAGAACTGACCATGCCAACGCCCCATTCAAGTTCAGAGCAAACCTGCGTTGTTTACGGTAACTTTGATTGGCTAGTGTCACAGGATCAACCAGTCCGCTTGTAATGTCCATTGAGCTTGACAAATCACTTTCATCAATTGGAATATAATCGGCAAGACCATTGATTGGCCGGTAGGTTACAGCATTTCTGATTTTTGTTGACGATTTAGTATAATCAGAAGTCCCTGCACCATCGATAATCGTTTGTGAGAAACGGGTATTGAATTCAGCTTTTAACACTTT
>JBBSBT010000211.1:0-5914 GCA_038250985.1 Bacteroidales bacterium | reverse complement strand
CTTTCACCAATGCTTTTAAACATGTTTCCATCTTCTGAAACCTGTACTGTAACTTTTTGCGGCAAAAATATCCAGTCCTGGTTATCCGAAAGAAAATGACAACTGATATTTTTTACCTGCATTATTTTGCCCACATCAATAAGCACATCCAGGTCGTTGCCTTCAAAACCCTGCCAGTTTCTGTCACCGGCATTTGCGGATGCCAATATTCCATCGGTCAGGGCAAGATTTCCGCCGGCTGTATAGTGTGGCGACCAATCTGTGCTGTATTTGATTTCGGAACCTATAGCCTTGTTGGAAATAATTTTCCAGCTTTGCCCGGTTTCGGCGAAATATCCGTCACGCGATATCTTTGCATATAAAACACCGGTCTTGCCTACAGGAATAGGGCTCAAAAAACGAGGTGAGTTCTTATCCGGCATCTTGTTGTAATCGTAATAAATATCCGATTCGCGGGCGTGCGTTGAAAGTATGTACGACAGTGTTTTGGTGCCATGATCCAGATAGGCTTTCAGAAGAACGTTATCGGTAATAATATCCCAGTTATCCGTGCGGAATGAAGATGCCGGCAAACCGGCTCCATTGAAAAATGTAGCTTCCGAAGTATTGGTAAATGCATATCTAACTGCCTTGGGCTGTTTTACTTTTGGTGATGAAACTACCAGCATGTCGCCTGAAATTTTAACAGTAGCCGGGTAAAATATACGATCGGCACCGGCAATTGTGAAATTGTTATTCCCCTTTGCTGTAATTTTTAAACCGCCATCTGTATTGTTAAATGCGAGGCCGATACTCCTGCCTGATATTTTCATCTCTTTGAACAGCGGCCCGGAATAAACGACATCTGACTTTCCATAGGTCTTATTCAACGCCCACAAGGCCAGTCTTTTGCCGACATCGAGTTTATTCCTGGGATGGATATCCCTGATATTATCCACGAGGTCCATGGTTACTGCCATTCCCGTATTCGGGATTAAAAGACATTTCAGCTGGGCTTCACGCAACAAAGCACCTGCAACCGGTTCTTCATAGGTGAACGGAGCAATCTGAACATAATAGAACGGGAAATCACCCAGGCCCCATGCTTTACGCCACGAAGTGATCATGGTTTTTATCAACTCCGGGTAAAGATTTGCATCCATCTTGTTCGACTCGCCCTGGTACCAGATGGCTCCTTTTATCGTATAATTTATTAAAGGGTGGATCATCGCCTTGTAAAGAACCCCGGGAGTGCCCGGCCACCATTGTGATCCATTGTAATGATTCAGATAATATCCAAGGTCTGGTTCTGCTTTGATACTTTCAACCGGAGTCCAAACTTCGGCCGGCGTACCGCCCCAGGCTGATGAAATCAGCCCGACGGGAACCCCAAGTTGCTTGTTTAAGTAAGCCCCATAAAACCATGCCGTTGCGCTGAAATCATTTACTGTATTGGTATCGGGCACCAGCCAGTTTCCTTTGCAATCATTAAGTTGTACGGCGGAAGTGTCTCTTTTTACAGTAAACAGCCGTACATCGGAGTAGGAACCTTTGGCTACTTCTTCGCGTACTTCAGGCTTATAATGCTTCCATCCGCCCAGTCCGCGCATGGTAAATTCCATGTTCGACTGCCCCGAGCAAATCCATACTTCACCGATCATAATATTATCAATGGTTATGGAATAGTCGCGGCCTGATAGTATCATTTTGTATGGACCACCGGCACCGGGCGTGTTCAGTATGGTTTTCCAGTTGCCATCGGCAGCGGTGGTTATGGTTACGATTGTAGTTTGCCAGCTGGCCCGGATACTGATTTTTTCACCCGCATCGGCCCAGCCCCATACGTTAATAGCCGCATTTTGCTGCAGCACCATATTATTGCCAATCAAAGCAGGCAGTTTTATTGCCGCACCGGCCTGAAACTGTGATATAATTCCTGCCAGGAAAATGGAGCAGGTGATAAGTATGTTCTTCATTTTATTCATTGCAATGTATTTTATGCAAAGCTAAGATTATTAAGAATGTCAGAGTAATACCAGGGTTCAGAAAATCTGTAGTATTATAAATCAGGAATCCAGGGATGATTGTATTGTTTTTGCAAAATGCAGATTCTAATGCTGTGCCAGGTTTTTTTTCTTCCTGATTATTACTGTGTTTTAAGCTGCCTGGCTGTAGGAAATCCTTCGAATTATAATGAAATTGCATTACGCGACCCATTTCAAATTCCCTGCAGCGGTGATACATTTATCAGTACCGTAACATTTGAAAACCTGGTTATCCTGAAATGACTCCCAAATTAACTTAACATCATAAAACCTTTTGCAAACGGTCAATAGATCTTTGTTGATACGATATTGGATTTAGATAGATTTTGCCGGCGTTTGGAGTTGAATTTAATTTAGAACAGGAACAATTTAGCCTGCCTGTTGTTATTCATATATCCGAAGGACGACTCTATCTTTTACAGTGTTGTCTTTACAACGGATTCATCAAATATTCAATTTCGAAATTTCAAAAGTATTTTCCTGATGCAAACAAATATATATGGTGAACAATTAATGCCCTGCAGCACAAAACCTATGACAGGCTATTACCGTAATGGCTGCTGCGACACAGATGACGACGACTTAGGCGTGCATTCCGTATGCGTGGTCGTTACAAAAGAGTTTCTGGAATATTCGCGCGGCATTGGCAACGACCTGGTAACTCCTATGCCGGAATGGAATTTCCCCGGACTTGTGCCCGGCGACCGCTGGTGCCTGTGCGCTTCACGCTGGTTGGAAGCCATGGAGGATGGAGTGGCGCCGCAGGTAGTTCCTGAAGCTACACATGAAAAAACACTCGATATTATTCCGCTCGACGAACTGGTGAAGTTTGCTTTCAGGGACGCAAAGCCGGGTAAGGAAAAAGAATAAGCACACTCTACTTATACCTGTCGAAAGCAGGCAAACCGCATGAATCTCAGCAGGGGTTCATTTTATTTGTTGTTTACATCTTAAAAATTTCCATTCGCCTGTATTAAAATGGCTCAGAAAAAGATTTTTGACAACTGTATTTTTTCATAAAATGCAAGCAGAAAGTTGATTATAGTGAATATTTTAACTGACTTACGGGTTTAAATCACAACCTTTTTTTGTAACTTGTTGCCTTCATTGTGCGTCTTAATTAATTCAGCATTCTATTATTCATTCAATTCTTATTCACCAAAAACCCATTAATCCATGTTCAAACCAAAACTGATCCTGATTGCCAGCCTGGCAGTGGTAGTGCTTGCTTCGTGCAGTACAAAAGAAAAAGCCCGCATGCCGAAACAATTCACCATCGAGCAACTCTACAACAACCTTTCGGTGGGTGCCGCCGGTTTTAATGCCGACGAAACCAAAATACTGGTCGACAATAATTCTACCGGTATTTACAACGTTTATGAACTCAATATTTCGGATACATCCGAAAGACCTTTGACTCACTCAAAAAAGGATTCCTATTTTGCTGTTGATTACTTGCCTGGAAGCACTCAGTTTATTTATTCTGCTGACCAGGGAGGAAATGAAAATTCCCATCTGTACCTCATGAAACAAGGGGATACGGTTGCCAAGGACCTTACTCCCTGGCCTAAAAGTACGAACCAATTTGCCGGATGGAGTGATGATAAGAAGGCAATGTATGTTGCCAGCAACCAGCGTAATCCGCAGTTTTTTGATATCTGGAAACTTGATACAGCTACCTGGAAACCTGTTATGCTTTACGAGAACAACGAAGGCTACCAACCGGCCGGACTGAGTAAAAGCGAACGCTATATTGCCCTGACAAAAAGCATCACAACAGATAAAAACGAACTTTATCTGTATGACCGCACGACTAAAACCCTGAAGCGCCTGAGCAACGACAGCGAGGCTACCTGGAACCCAACCGGGTTCGAAAAAAACGACAGTATCATGTACTATACCACCAATGATGGCAGCGAATTCAGCTACCTGGTGAAATATAATATCAATAGCGGCAAAGCCGAAAAAATATTTGAGGATAAATGGGATGTCGCCGGTATGAACCTGAGCGAAAATGATAAATACTATACCGTTTTTGTTAATGAAGACGGTAAAAACAAGGTTCTTCTCTTCGATCATGCAACCGGCAAGGAACTGAGTTTTCCCCAAATTAAAGATGGTGATGTATTGGGTGTGACAATTTCACCCAGCGAGAAAAACCTGTTACTTACCATTGGCAGCAGCACCAGCCCGGCCAATCTTTACCTTTATAACCTGGACAGCAAGGAGCTGAAACAGCTTACTTCGACCCTGAATAAGGAAATTGACCGCAACGACCTGGTGCAGGCCGAAGTAGTTCGTTTTAAATCATTCGACGGAAAAGAGATACCCGCCATATTTTATAAGCCTTTACAGGCAAGCAGCAAGGATAAAGTCGGGGCGCTGGTGTGGGTGCACGGAGGACCGGGCGGACAAAGCCGCGTAGGTTTCAGTAACTCAATCCAATACCTTGTAAATCATGGATATGCTGTGCTGGCCGTTAACAACCGCGGAAGCAGCGGCTATGGTAAAACTTTCTACAAAATGGATAACCGCGACCACAGCAACGGCGATTTGAAAGACTGCATCTGGGGTAAGAAATGGCTGGCAGAGCAGAACTATATCGACAGCACATCCATCGGAATCCTCGGCGGAAGCTATGGCGGCTGTATGGTTTTAGGCGCTTTGGCTTTCCATCCCGACGAATTTAAAGTGGGCGTCGATCTGTTTGGTGTGGCCAACTGGCTGCGTACCCTCAGGAGTATTCCCCCGTACTGGGAATCGTTCCGTAAAGCTCTTTACGACGAAATGGGTGATCCGAATACGGCCGACAGCGTTATGCTGAAAAATATTTCGCCTTTGTATAATTACGAGAAGATCACCAAACCGCTCCTTGTTTTCCAGGGTGCTAATGATGTTCGTGTATTGCCGGTCGAAAGTGACGAAATTGTAGCCGGGGTAAAGAAAAACGGTGTTCCGGTGGAATATGTGGTGTACCCCGACGAAGGCCATGGTTTTGTGAAAAAAGAAAACCTGATCACCACATCCAAACGCACTCTTGAATTTCTCGATAAGTACCTTAAACCAAAACCAGGGGCAACAAACTAACATAGTTTTTATTCGTAAAATGGCTGGTTGCAAAACCAGCCATTTTTCTTGTAGCAGGATTATGGATTATATAGATTTTCCTCCTTAGCTTAATCACAAAGATTGCTCCGGGAGACTCATTGATTTACCTGGTCATGTCAAACAGTATAGGTTTTAGCCCGCTGAAGAAGAATTCAACGGCAATTACCATAACGATCAGTCCCATTAAACGCATCAGTACGTTATTCCCGGTTTCTCCGATGAGCTTAATAATTTTGGATGAGCTTAATAAAATGATATAAGTTAAAGCAATAATTATTAAAATGGCGGCAATGAGGATTATTTTCTTGTCGGGCGTAGTGGCTTGCTGCATTAATACAATGGCATTCGTTATAGCGCCCGGACCACAGATCATGGGAATAGCCAGGGGGGTAATTGAAATGTCGTTAACATAGGTTTTTATTTCAGAGTCTTTTATTTTAACCTGGCTAAGCCTGGCCTGCAGCATGTCCATCCCCATTATAAAAAAAATAACACCGCCTACAATCTTAAAGCTGTTCACCGAAATACCAAAAAACTTAAAAAGCAATTGCCCTGAGAATGCAAAAAAGAGAATGGTGAAAAATGCAACCAGGGAAGCTTTTTTTGCTGTTCTGTTCCGGCTCTTAACATCCAGGTCTGCCGTCATGGTCATGAAAATCGGCATCGTCCCGAGAGGGTTTATTAACGTGAAGAACGATGTAAGGCACAGCAGGCTGAAAGTTGTTAATTCATTCATGGCATATATCTTTTTAATGCAATTGGATAAAATCCGAAAGCAGGCT
>JBBSBT010000210.1:0-5919 GCA_038250985.1 Bacteroidales bacterium | reverse complement strand
CCTGTAATCCGGGCTTTCCCTCCTGAAACGGCTCCGTTTTTTATGCCAATCCGGAGGGTTCGCAAAATATCACTTTTACGGCCTGTAATATATTTTTCTTCACTTACTGTTTTTGATTCTTCACCTGCATCCCTCACCAGTTCAATCTTTTGATTAGAGATATATAAAGGCAATGAGGACAGAAGTATTTCTCCGGGCATTACCACAAGGTTTTCATGCCATACTGATACTTCGAGCGCTGATCCTTTCAGCGCCTCCTTCACAGCCATAATAGCTGTAAGGCTGTCTCTATCAATGCTTACTTCCAGATTTTTCACCCATTTTTCCCGGTAATACACTTTCACTGATGACTGCCGGTATACAAATTCACAAAATTCACTGAAGGAAACAGCCTTTACATGCAATGAAAAAACTTTATTCGCCTGCTGTGCTGCTGCAACAACAGATAACAGCATAAAGGCAGTTGCTATAAGTAACTTATTCACGATCCGGGAAGGGTATTGCAATAGTTTATCATTTCGGTCATAGCTCTATCGCTGGCTTTCTTAACATTAATATTGTGTATACGCATATAAACCTTTATCAATGACTTATCCGACTGGCTGAAAGCCTTTAGAAAACCTGCGTTGTTTTTAAATGCTGTTATCTGATCATTGATCATAACAAACATTGTTTTTCTGACGGCAGAGAAATAATGACTGCCTTTAATTTTCGTATTATCCATTAACAAATCTTTACTCTGGTAATACAAAATATTTTTATGTCCATCGCCAATTACCTGGTAGATTCGTTTGTTTGAATCAGCACCGGCTATAACTGCAAAATTACTGCCCCCCAGGCTGGCCTTTTCGAGCCAGCCATATGAAATCTGGATAGAACTTTGTGAGCCTATACCATTTTTAAATTCCATGATCAGTTGGTGATTGAAGATATCGTAGTTAAGAGTGAGATTTGAATAAGTAACTCCGCGCAACGTTACCGAACCCCTCCTGTCGAATGCATCAAACAGGTACTGCGTGCCCCCGGTCCCCGGATGAGGGTAGAAGGAATACACCAGGCCATTATACAATAAAGGGTCAAATCCGTATACCTGGTCAGGATTGTTCTGTAAATCCTGGGCCTGGCCTGAAAGTGACCAGAGAGCTATTGTTAATAAAATAAATAAACGGGGAAAAGTCAGAGACCGTGCCGGCAGCATTTCAGCATTTAAACCATCCATTTTAATAATTATGTTGTGTATCAAAATTGCCCGGGAGGTTTTCCTGATTCAGGGAATAAATTACGTTTTATCCTTTCGGGAACTTAAATTTGTGCAAATCTATTATAATTAACCTTCGTCGAAAATTTATTTTAAAATTATTTATTCTTTTTTTTTTCTTTTCAACTGCTACTCAAATATTCACATTTCAGTATATTCCAGAATCATAGTATGCAAGGTTGAGGTACCATTAGTCAACAGTTCTATAACTAAAATTTATTCAGCCCCTTATAAATTTAAGTAAATCACTATACATTGAAAATACATTGGTTTAAAGATTTCGAATGAAATCCGAAAAATAAAAACTTGTTGGCTTGAAGTCGGAAAACGGAAGACTGGACATTATTCCTATATTCATATTAAACTAACTTCGGTATTCGGTATTCGGTCTTTAAATATTTTAAATTTATAGAAACTAAAGTATTTGCAGAAAAATTACAGGGTTTTAACCATTAACCAGAAAATAACCTTGTCAACTGCAGAAGTATTAAATTTCCTAATGAGTGTTTCACCTTTAATATTCTAAAGAGTTCTGGTGATTTCAAAATAATATCTTGCCGGTATGAAGCACTTGCTTATATTTGTTTTCTGAAACCAAAACGCTTCCTGAATTCCGGTGTTGTCGCTTATGCTGATCCCGACATTACGGATTCATTACTCATTTCACACTATAACCAGCTAATGGCCTTGCATCGCTTACCAATCTGCCTTCTGATTCTGTTATTATCAACTTCTTTTTCGGGATTCGCTTCGGGTAATTTGCCCGTTCCTATTGACTCAGTAGATTTTAACCGTATACCGCACAAAAAAGTGCGTCAACTCATTATACGGCAAAAACATTTCGGAGTTAAAACTTTCGACGATATGCAATCCGTGTGCTATAATCTGCCTGACTCTAATAATTACAAAATATTTAAAGAATCGCAGCTTATAAAGCAGGATATCAATGTGGTATGGAATAACCTGGTACACCAGGCACCGAGTGATGAATTCGATGGCCGTATTGTTACATTTGGTTTTTTGTATTCGAAGAAAGATAAAAATATACTGTACCGGAATGAAAATTATAATGGGATTGAAGAAGGCCAGATCCTGTTTTTCAACCTGCGAATGCTGGGAGGCATAAAAAACATAGCAGTTGCTATGGAAGTGACCCGCATGGACAGTGAGGGCAAAGAAATTGAATATTGCTATGTGGATCATGGAAGCACCAAAGGCACGCAAAAATTCAGCTTGCAGGCAACACCGGAGGGGTTTACCGAAATTACTCAGCTTACCAGGTATAAATGCAAATCGCGCTTACGCGACAGGCGGCTGTATTCCTTTTTTCATGAAAAGATAGTGAACGAATTCTTCAGTCATATTAAAACCAAAAGCGAAAACCGGAAAAACTCATTGGCTGACAAATTGTAAACCTTCGCTTAAAATGGTCATACAGTTTTTTTCAAAGTCTTAATGGTCCAATTTTTAAGGCGTCTTTTTCCTGTCTGTTTTAAAGTATACCTTTTACCCCATTTTTCTTCTATTTTTTAATTAATAACTGGTCCGTGACAGGACATTCCAATGTTATATTTTCTCAACCACAATTTAAATTTCCGGATGTATTCAAAATAAAACAAGAATAGTTCACGCTTCACGGAATCAGCTTTTTTACAAACCCATAGAAACCAAGTATTTCAGCATTAACCGATTACAACTGGTATTCATATCGGAATTTTTATTCAAAAAACTTGGCTAATCCATCATCTTTCATACTTTTGTGAACGGAATAACAGTAAGAATAAAAATAAAAAAAATATGAGCCTCGAAAATTTTCAAAACACCCACAAGCTCTTGTATTCGTACAAGTACACCTGGGCACCGATCGAAAAAGGATATAACAACCGCACCCTGTATATTAATGTAGGCAGTGGTGAAATCAAGGAAAAGCCTGTATCGGCGCAAATGAAGGAAAAGTTCACCGGTGGTAAAGGCTTTGGTTTGAAACTGCTGTGGGATGCCACCAAACCTGAGACTAAATGGAATGATCCTGAAAATGAAATCGTCATCAATACAGGTCCTATTTGCGGAATAACACAGTATTCAGGAACAGGGAAATCGCTGGTAGTTACCATTTCGCCACAAACCGACATCCCTATCGACAGCAATGTGGGTGGTTTTTTCGGCCCGTTTATGAAATTTTCAGGATTCGACTCACTGGAAGTGCAGGGTAAGTCTGACAAGGACGTAATTGTTCTGATTGACGAAACCCGTGAATTAATTGAAATTTACGAAGCAAGCGACGAAAGCTACGACAGTCACTTACTGGCCGATTACCTTACCGAAATCCTTGCAACCACCGAGAAAGACCGGCTCAATGTTTCAGTGGTTTCGGCCGGAACAGCTGCCGACAACTCACTGATCGGGATGCTTAATTTCAGTTTCTTTGATTCAAAACGCAAACTGGTTCGTCTGAAACAAGCCGGCCGCGGCGGAATAGGGACAGTGCTCCGTGATAAAAAGATCAAGGCCATTGTAGCACATACCAAAGGAGTTACCGGTAATCGCAACGGGGTTATCGACCTGGCTGCCATACAGGAAAGAGGCAAAGTTTTCAATAAAGAAATGCGCGATCTCGACGACAAGCAATGCGAAATGCGCAGCAAAGGCACCGCCCATCTTACGCTGGTAATGAACGATTATGATCTGCTGCCGGTAAATAATTTCAAATACGGAAGCCATCCCGATGCAGTGAAAATATCAGGCGATGTATGGAAAACTTTCTTCACCCAAGGTGTTCCGGATGGTTGCTGGATCGGTTGTAACATGGCCTGCGCCAAAGGTGTGGATAATTATGAACTCCGCTCGGGACCTTACAAAGGTTCGAAAGTGATAGTCGACGGACCTGAATACGAATCAACCTCCTCATTGGGCTCCATCGCAGGGATTTTCAATCCTGATTTCACTATCGAATCGAATTTTTATTGCGACACCTATGGCATTTGTACCATCTCATTCGGCACTATACTTGGTTTTGTAATGGAATGCTTTGAGAACGGAATTCTGAACGAAGAACGCACCGGTGGAATGAAACTGAATTTCGGGAACGCCGACTCCGCTATGGAATTATTGCATATGATTTCGCGTGGCGAAGGCTTTGGCAAGATTGCCGGGCTGGGCGTTCACAAAATGAAGGAACTTTTTGCAGCCAAAGGCTGGGGCGATGCCGGTTTCATGCAGGACATAGGCATGGAAAACAAAGGCCTGGAATATTCACAGTATGTTTCGAAGGAATCGCTTGCCCAGCAGGGCGGGTATGCCATGACCAACAAAGGACCACAGCACGACGAAGCCTGGCTGATTTTTATGGACATGGTCAACAACCAGATTCCCACCTTTGAAAAGAAAGCGGAAGCCCTGCATTACTTCCCTATGTTCCGCACCTGGTTCGGGCTGCAGGGACTTTGTAAATTGCCATGGAACGACGTTGAACCCGAAGACAACCATACCCATGCTGAGCCCGGAAAAGTGCCCGGACACGTTGAAAACTACGTTGCCATTTACAAAGCGGTTACAGGTAATGATTTCGACAAGGAGGAACTGATCCGTCAGAGCGAACGGGTATATAACTTCCAGCGTATTTTTGATATCCGCTGCGGAAAAGGCCTCCGGAAACACGACGCCCAGCCTTACCGTGCTGCAGGACCTGTTACCGAAGAAGAATACCTGAGCCGCCAGGAAAGATATGACGGGCAGCTGGTTGACTTCCTGAAAATGGATCCTTCGAAAATGACGCTGCAGGAAAAAATGGCTGCTACCCGCGCATACCGCGAGGACCGTTACGAACAACTTCTTGATGCCGTTTATGCCCGTCGTGGATGGAACAAAAACGGAGTGCCTACCCTTGCACATCTCAAGGATTTAGGAATGGATCTGCCTGAGGTACTCAAGGTGGTTGCTTCGTTACAATAATATTTCCAGTTCAATTAACCGGATCCCTGTCTGTGGCATTGCTTGCAGACGGGGATTTTTTTTATGGATTTGCGGGCATTCGGCTATGAGTCGTAAAGTATAAATTCCAGGTTTCAAAACCTAAATTTGTCCGTTCCAAGCCCCAAGTTCCAAGCTGCAAATACAAGCTCCAAATTCAAAATTCCAACAATTGCTTCCTGCTCAAGTTGTTTAGTCCGCTTAAAAGATAAATATGTAACTTTGCGGAACCACACTAATTTCTTGCCGTGAAGTTTTCGTTTCCCCATATCATCAAGGATCTTCGTCGCCGTGACCATAAACCCCAAATGGGAGGTCTCGATATTTTAAAGTATATAGGCCCCGGGCTGCTGGTTACCGTAGGATTTATTGATCCTGGCAACTGGGCTTCGAACCTGGCTGCGGGAGCCGATTACGGGTATGAACTTTTATGGATGGTTACCCTCTCGACCATCATGCTGATCGTACTGCAGCATAATGTGGCACACCTTGGCATTGCCAGCGGTTTGTGCCTTTCCGAAGCGGCTACCATGCACCTGCCCCGGTGGGTATCGCGTTCCGTTCTTTCATCGGCAGTTATCGCCTCCATTTCCACCTCACTGGCCGAAATACTGGGCGGAGCCATCGCCCTTCAGATGCTTTTCGACATACCCATCCGGATTGGCTCCATTATTACCATCATCACAATTATT
>JBBSBT010000209.1:0-5942 GCA_038250985.1 Bacteroidales bacterium | reverse complement strand
GCATTTGCCCCCATGGCGCTGACAACCAGGAAACGCTTCACGCCATTAGCCATACACCATTTTCCAAGATTCACCACATAAGTAAAATCCACTTTGTAAAAAGCATCCTGCGAACCGGCCGTTTTAATGGTTGTACCCAAAGCACAAAATACATCATCAACAGCAAATCCGGGATTCAGTGTTTCAATCTTATCAAAGTCGATTTGCCTGAGAACAATTTTCGAATTCGTTATTTCGATTGGTTTCCGGGTCAGTACAATTATCTTTTCATATTGATCGTCAGCCAGCAATTGCTGAAGTATAGCTGTGCCAACCAGTCCGGTAGCTCCGGCAATCAAGGCGTTTCGTTTTTCCATTTGCAAATGATTTAAAAGAATAAAAGTAAGTGATTCCTACGGAGAATACAAATTGCAAACAGAAGCAGTAATCCACTGATGATCACAAATTATCCACAAATGAATACAAATATTTATGCAATTTTCTGTACCATTCGTACAAATTGTGAATAAAACAGGAATACGCCCATTGATACAGGTTCAATAATTGCTTAATTTTGAAAAATAGAACTTCTCTGATAATTTAGCCTTATGACATTATTTAATTCAGTGATATCCTGGTTTATACGCAAACGTATCCACCAGATAGAGTTGTTTATGAAATACCCGCACGAGGTGCAGGAGGAGTGGTTCGAGAATCTTTTGCATACAGCCCGCGATACGGAATGGGGTCTGAAATACGATTACCGTTCCATCAACTCTATAGAGGAATACCGGCGACGTGTTCCCATCAGTGATTATGACGACATGAAACCTTTTATCGACAGGCTTCGGAAAGGTGAAAATAATATCCTCTGGCCCACCGAAGTAAAATGGTTTGCCAAAAGTTCGGGAACTACCAGCGATAAAAGCAAGTTTATCCCGGTTACGGCCGAGGCGCTTGAGGAATGTCATATGAAAGGCGGCAAGGATTTGCTATCTATTTATTGCAACAATAACCCGGATTCGCTGATTTTCAGCGGTAAAGTTCTGGGAATGGGTGGCAGTTTCAAATCGGATAATGAATTTGCAGATACTTATCATGGTGATGTTTCGGCCATACTTATGGAGAATCTTCCATTCTGGGTCCAGCTTATCCGTACGCCTGATATGAGCGTTGCGCTGATGGATGAATGGGAGGAAAAACTGTATAAAATGGCCATGATCACCAAGGACGAGGATGTTACAAATATTACTGGAGTACCATCATGGACTTTGGTATTGTTGAATAAAATACTCGAAATTACAGGCGCCAAAAACATTAAAGAAGTCTGGCCAAACCTTGAGCTTTTTATACATGGCGGAGTAAGTTTTACACCTTACCGCGAGCAGTTCCGTAAGATTTGCCCCCCCGAAATGAAATATCTCGAAACCTATAATGCCAGCGAAGGGTTTTTCGGCATACAGGATACGCCGGATGGCGACGACATGCTGTTGATGCTGGATTATGGAATTTTTTATGAATTCCTTCCAATGTCTGAGTTTGAAGCCTTGAATCCGGTGACTCTCCCGCTCTGGCAGGTGGTGCCCGGCGTTAATTATGCTATGGTGATCAGTACCAATGCCGGCTTATGGCGTTACCTGATAGGCGATACGGTGATGTTTACTTCTACCGATCCATACAGGATAAAAATAACCGGCCGCACGCGATGTTTTATAAATGCTTTTGGCGAAGAACTTATTATTGACAATGCCGAAAAAGCCCTGGCTACGGCCTGTGAAAAAACCGGTGCCATTGTCACTGAATACACTGCTGCTCCTGTATTTTTAAAGGCTAATGAAAAAGCTGCCCACGAATGGGTGATCGAATTTGAAACCCCACCCGACAACCTGGATTATTTCGGTGAAGTGCTCGACAATGCGTTAAAATCACTGAATTCGGATTACGAAGCCAAGCGGTATCATAACCTGATGCTGCAACTGCCTGTGATCAGGCAGGTTGAAAAGGGTACCTTTTATGATTGGTTTCGCGATCGCGGAAAATTGGGCGGACAGCATAAAGTACCGCGGCTGTCGAACGAACGAAAATATGTGGAGGAAATATTGTTATTGAGTGGGAAGAACGGATAAAGAGTTTCAGTCCCGATCCCTATCGGGATACAGTGTCACAGAGTCTCAGAATTTCATGTTTCCTGGCCGCTGAGCGAAATATAAGGTTACAGAGTTACAGAGTTTCAGGGTTACAGAGGGTACAATAATAGTTCTGAATCCGAAATCCGACACCTATAATGTTCACGCCCCAAAACCTAATCCCAAATCCCTAACCCCTACCCTCCGCAAACGAGTTATCAACAAAACGCAAAAGATATTTTTCCTGAACAAGAATCTTAATAAATTAGCTGACTGAAAACAATTGAAATTATGGGAATGCATATCGCAATAGCAGGGAATATAGGATCCGGCAAAACAACACTTACAGGTTTACTGGCTAAGAACTTCAGCTGGCAGCCGCATTACGAAGACGTGGACACCAATCCGTATCTTCCCAGTTTTTACGAAGATATGCAACGCTGGTCGTTCAATTTGCAGATTTATTTTCTGAACAGCCGCTTCCGCCAGATCGTTGACATCCGCAAAAGCGGTAAAAACGTAATCCAGGATCGCACTATTTATGAAGATGCCAATATTTTTGCGCCCAACCTTCACACCATGAACCTGATGACGACACGTGATTTCGAAAATTATCAGTCGTTGTTCGAACTTATGTCATCATTTATTCAGCCACCTGATTTGCTGATTTACCTGCGTGCCGACGTTCCAACCCTGGTGAGGAACATACAAAAACGAGGCCGCGATTACGAAGCTTCCATCCGCCTCGACTATCTTAAAAGCCTGAACGAACGCTACGAAAACTGGATTAACGATTATACCGAAGGCAAACTTCTGATCTTTGATGTGGATAATATTAATTTCCAGGAAAATGCTGAGGACCTTGGAAGGATTATCGAAGGAGTGCAGGCTAATTTGCACGGGTTGTTTTAGGACCTTTCTGATTTTATGGATATCTCATTTATTCATAAACTTTCATACAGCATGCTCAACCGAATTACCGGGCTAATAATTCTTTGGATTATTTTATGTTCCGTGGATCCCGGGCATATTCATCTACAAGGTGTAATCGTTGATGAGAGCACTGCCGAGCCGATAGATAGCGCCAAAATTTCAGTCAGGGAAAGCACTTTTCTTTTCACAGACAGCGTTGGTGGTTTTAATTTAGATCAACTGGGAAGTGGATTTGAGATACTTATTGAAAAAAAAGGGTATAAACCAAAGTATATCAATTTTTTTAGTGAAAAGTATGATATGGATAATTTTATTGTCAAGCTTCAACCAACATTTACTGAATACAAAACCTGCCTTTCTCAAGAAGGCCTCAGATTTATCAATACGTTGATCAAGATTGTATTCTCCCTTTTCAATGCTTTTACTTTGATTTTTATCCTTATTAAATCAAAAATAAGGCTGAAAATTCTGTGGATAATTGGAATAATGCTGATAAACCCGGCATTACGTTTGTTGCAAGCCGATTTGAGTTTATTAAACTTTGAGATAGTAAACGGTCCTTTTTACTTGTTTGGTTATTGGAATAATCCATATTCACTACTAATAGCAATTCCATTGACATCAATGTCTTTCTGGGTTTTATATCTGCTTAAAAGAGATTGGATTCAAAAGAAAAATCAAGATTCTGAAATGGTTGAGAGATAAATCCTCCGACCATCTATTTTCAATTCGTAAATTACAACTGAAATATTGAAACCCTGTGCTTCGGCTTCGCCCAGCGACCGGCAACCCTGTAACTCTGTAACTCTGTATCCCTGAAATTTTTCATACCGGATCCACATCAATCACCACTCTAACGGATTTATAATCAGGATGGGTATTTAACTTGATGATGGCTTTTATTATTTGTCTTTGGCCCTGGGTAAAGGAATTCCCTTTTCGAATTTAATTAGCACGGGTTGTTTTAAAGAATTATCTCTCGATCTCTTTGTTCTTATTCTTTGCAATTTGCCTGGCATTTTGTTTACTGACAATCTTTTTTCCGGACTTTGCTTCAATAGCTTTCCTGGTATTTCCGGCAATTGTGCCACCTTGATTCGCAATAAATCGACTATCTTCAAATGTTTTCGGGTTCTTTTCCTTTGAGATTTCGGTTGTTGTTGCTTCGGCAAGCATATTCAGCACCAACTCCAGGTTGGTCATATGATCACGAAGATTTTCTTTTTTTAAGTTCCTTGAATGCTTTATATTGTTTAGTGGTAAATCCACTCCAGGCTCTGGTTATTTCATCGGTCAGTATGGCATATTCACGTCCTTTCTGGATACCACGATCCTCCCATTCATCGGTAAGTTCTTTCCTGACCTCAATGCTTTTCAGCCGCTGATTTATCCATTCTTTCGAATAACCCTTTTGTAAATACGTTTCCATTAAGCGGTCAATTCCTTTTTCGGGATCTTCGATTTCATCAATCCTTTCACTTCCAACACGTGCAAGCCATATCTTAAATGGCTCAGCTTTTGGCGAAGGCAAAGATTGAATGATGCGGAAAAGCTGCTCAGTATCAGCAACATCAGTCAATCTCATTTTACCGTCTGTAGCAGGCATTTTCAAAGCGTTACAATTTGTAACGGTTTCATTTCCTTCAGCTAAAAGTCACTTTTTCAAAACTCTCCAATAAGTCTGAGGATTCACACTTTCAGTTAATACGCCAACAACATCAACTATGGAGAAAAACCATTTCTCCTGCTCCTCATCCCAATGCGTGCGGATTTGCTTTTGGTTGAATAATTTAATGGCGGTTTCTTTTGTCATAAGTATGTAAAAATTTGCATCTGGTGATTAAGAGTCAAGAAATCAAAAATAACACTTAATACTTCTCCCCTATTCAAAAGTTAATAAAAAAAGACTGCAAATTTTTTCAAAGAAACCTGGATAATTCAGCAGTTTATAGCCTTTTAATGTTTCAAACTCGAAACGGAGGAATTCTGAAACCTGAAACATTTCTACATCGGATCCCTATCAATTACAACCCTCACGGATTTATAATCGGGATGTGCATTTAATTTCATGATGGCATTCCGGATTTCGTCCCTGGCTTTTGGCAAAGGAATTTCCTTTTCAGATTTAATAAGTAAGTGGCTTTAATCGCTGTCAAATCCGGATTGCAGGATGGTATGGCGTAAGATTACTCTACTCGTTGAAAATCAATAAAATTTCTGTGCCTTTGTCAGGCTCTGAATTTACTCTGATAGTACATTTGATAAGTTTTGCAAGATCCCTGATGAGGTGCAATCCCAGTCCTGATTGTGAGCCAACTTTAGCTTTATCATCATACAAAGCCCTAAATTGTTCAGGTTTTGCACCAACTCCATTATCGGTTATTGATAAAATCGTGAGGTTGTCACCCTGGGTAGCCTTCCAGGTAATAATTCCTTCCGGTTTGTTATTCAATGCCTTAATTGCATTGCTGGTTAAATTCCTCATGATGGTTTTCAGGAAATTTTTATCTGTAAACACGATGATCTTGCTTGTATTAATGAATACAAAACGGTATTGCATACTGTTGTCGTACATACTTTGGATATCGGCAAAGAGTTTGTCAATTTCAATATATTGCATCTGCGGCTTAAAACCTTCCATTTGTCCTTTACTCCATAGTAATAAATCTTCCATATTATTTAAAAGATTTTCGGCAACGACCAGAGTTTTAGTTTCTAAACTTTCTCTTGATTCCTCATCAAGCTCTCCGGGACAATCTTTCTGAAATTGAAAGAATTGGATGATACTTGCCACGGGAGCTCGTAAATCGTGGTTAAGGATAGAAAAAAACTTTGTTCTAACTTTATTTGCTTCAATCAGGTCATTATTTAAAGCAGCTAATTTGATATTCGTATTCTTCCTTG
>JBBSBT010000208.1:0-5983 GCA_038250985.1 Bacteroidales bacterium | reverse complement strand
GCGTCGTTCGCTCAGTACACAAACCATAGTGATCACCATTCCGGCCATATCCATAGGCACTGAAACTGGTGAGCCCTGGAAATTGGCGCCGGAAAGCTGCATGTCTTCTTCGGGGAAGAATATCGGGTTATCGCCTACGCCGTTCAGTTCAATCTCCACCTGTGAACGGGCATATTTCAGTGCATCGTGAGCCGCACCAATCACCTGGGGTGTTGAACGCATACTGTATGCATCCTGCACTTTGCAATGTATGCGACCTTCGGCCAGGTCGCCGCCGGCAACCATTTTCCGGATTGCTTCCGCAGATCGAATGGCTCCGGCAAAACCGCGAACTTCATGAATTCTCGGTTCGTAAGGTTTCATATTGGCTTTCAGCGCTTCGAGCGACATGGCAGCTGCAATTTCGGCCTGTTTCAGGAAATTATTGGCATCGACAAGGAATATGGCGCTCATGGCAGTAAGCACATTGGAACCATTTATGGTTGCCAGGCCATCGCGGGCCATTAGTCCGGGAACCGGAATGCCTGCCCTGTTCATTGCTTCTTTCCCATCAAGCAGCTCTCCTTTATAATACGCCTGTCCTTCGCCCATCAGGAGCAGTGCGATCTGTGACATGGGTGCCAGGTCGCCGCTGGCTCCTACTGAACCTTTCCGGCATACAAAAGGCGTTACACCTTTATTAAGCATATCCACCAGCGTAAGTGTAATCCCGGGCCGGCAACCTGAATTACCATGGGCATGCACATTGATGCGGCCAAGCATTGCGCCCCTCACATATTCAAGAGGCATAGCATCGCCGATTCCTGCAGCATGGTTATAAATAAGGTATCGCTGAAAATCTTTTACCTGGTCGTCATTCAGCACCACTTCCGAAAATTCGCCTATACCGGTATTCACCCCGTACATGATTTCGTGTGCATCGATTTTCCTCTCCAACATAGCACGGCAGGCAATAATCCTTTGCAATGCCCCGGGATGTAGTTCAACCTTTTGATTATGCCTTGCAACATTAACAACGTTTTCAATTGTAAGGCCCTGGCCGGAAATGATAAGTGTCATGGCAGATTTCACTAGAGATTATATATAAAATAGTTGAAGGTATTATTTTTTGATTTTATGTTCCGGGTGCCAAGTGTCGAAGGAATGGGAGAATGTGAGAATGGGAGAGAGGAGGTGATAAGCCATTTTTATTTCGAAAATTCTTTTAAACAGCTATTTTGATATTTTTAATTCTATGCAGAATTTTATAGATTATCCGTTTACAATTTTCAATTTACTCCAGATCAATCAAACATTGTAACATTGTAACTCTGTAATCCTGAAACATTGAAACCCTGTATCCCGATAGGGATCGGGACTGAAACTCTGAAACATGACTCTCAGTCATCAAATCCCCCCAAAACCCTTCTGCCCAGCAAACCTACTGAAAAAATCTTGTTTCTTCAAACTATCATCACTGAAATATTATTTCCAGGCCAGATGCTAAAATACTTTGACTCATTCAGGCAAATGAAATTCGTGGTTATGAATAAACTGGATTGATTTATCGATCAGTTCGTACATAACAACGTCGTCCTCAACATATGGAACAGTAAGCCGGTATTCGTTGATTATCTTTTGCAGGAACGGCGACGTATTTGCAATACCTCTGAATTCGAGTGCCTGGCAACCGGCCATAAGTTCAATCGCAAGGATGCTTTCAAGGTTTTTTGCAACCTTCAGCGCCTTGGTGGCAGCATTGGCACCCATACTCACATGATCTTCCTGCTCATTGGATGAGGTAATGCTGTCGATAGATGCTGGGGTACATAGTTGTTTGTTCTGGCTAACCACCGAGGCAGCCGAATACTGTGGAATCATGAAACCTGAGTTCAGGCCGGGATGTGCTACTAAAAACTCTGGTAATCCGCGTTGCCCGGCAATCAGCCTGTACAGTCGTCGTTCAGCAATACTTCCCAGTTCAGCCAGGGCAATAGCGATAAAGTCGAGAACAAATGCCAGGGGTTCACCATGAAAATTACCTCCCGAAACGATAACATCGTCATCGGGGAATATGGTTGGATTATCGGTAACTGAATTGATTTCCCTGAGTATTACTTCGGCTGCATGTTTTACGGTATCCTTTACAGCCCCGTGAACCTGTGGAATGCACCTAAATGAGTATGGATCCTGAACTGCCTTACCTGGCATTTCGATCAGCTTGCTTCCCTTTAAAATGGCGCGGAAATTGTCTGCAGTTTCTATCTGCCCGGGATGAGGCCTGATTTGATGAATCAAAGGATGAAATGGATCAGGCAGGCCGTTGAATGCTTCAAGCGAAATTGCCCCGGTTATATCAGCCAGCCTGAGTAGTTTAAATGCTTTGAGCAAAACCAGCACAGCATGCGCACTCATGAATTGTGTTCCGTTGAGTAAGGCCAGGCCTTCTTTCGATTTCAGCCTGATTTCCGGTAAGCCGAGTTTTTTCAAAACAGGTGCCGCCGGCTGCAAAGTATCCTGGTAGTGAACTCTTCCTTTTCCTAAAAGCGGAAGCACCAGGTGTGCCAGCGGTGCCAGGTCGCCTGATGCGCCAAGTGACCCCAGCTCACGCACTTCAGGGAGAACATTGTTATTGTAAAGATCGAGTAAACGCTGAACGGTTTCGGTTTGAACTCCCGAATTCCCTAATGAGAGCCCATAGGCTTTCAGAATAAGCATCAGCCTGACAATATCAGGTTCCACAGCATCTCCGATTCCGCAGGCATGCGAAATAACCAGGTTTACCTGTAACTGCGAAAGATCTTCTTTTGAAATGGATCGGTTACAAAGGGAGCCGAATCCCGTTGTAATTCCATAAATGGGCCCCTGCTGCGAATCTACTTTGTGATCGAGATAGGTCCTGCATTTCTCAATTCTTGCAACCGACTCGGGCGATAATGCCAGGGGATTCTTCTGCGTTAGCATATTTTCAATCTGCTCAAAGGTGATAGGAGCGGGGGTAATATATAAGGTATGGTCAGCCATAATTGATAATATAGTTCGTTGCACCTCCGAAGGTGTGATTGGGTAAGAAAAAAATAATAGGATTTCCGGCCCGCATTTGCAGGCATTAAGAATCAGTACCTAGAGGCAGGTCCTGTTAATCTGAATAATGAAGTACAAATTCCAGTGCATGGTAAACTGGTTTCAGAATGTAGGGCAAAAGTAAATAATTATCGGATGCTGAAACAATTTGTTTTTCCGTTAACCAGTTTATTTGAGATGGAGATTCAGATAAACCGTTTAATTGTATTAGTTAATTGATTGTATATCAATATATTTAGGTCAATTCATCTTAACTGTTAACCATTTTTCGGATTTATTGACCTTGCCTCAATCGTGCCACGATCTCATCCGCCGAAAATTTTTCCTGTTCTCCGGTCAGCATATTTTTGAGTTGACAGGTGCCCGAAACTGCTTCGTCAGCACCAATAATAAGGGCATAAGGAATTTTTTTATTATCGGCATAACTGAATTGTTTTTTCATCTTCAGGGGCTCCGGGTACAATTCGGCTGAGATACCGGCCTCATGAAGTTTTTGCAAAAGTTTCAGGCTAACCAGTTCTTCATTTCCGCCAAAGTTTACCAGCATCACCGTGGTTGCCTGTTCCGTATCGGGAGGGAAAAGTTTCAACTCTGACATTACATCATAAATACGGTCGGCGCCAAATGAAATACCTATGCCCGACATGCCTTTGAGCCCGAATATTCCGGTCAGATCGTCGTAGCGTCCGCCGCCGCTGATGCTGCCCATCTGGGCATCGTTGGCTTTTATTTCGATGATTGCCCCGGTGTAGTAATTCAGTCCGCGGGCAAGGGTAAGGTCAATTTCAACTTTGGCTCCGGGTTGAACCTCATGGATAAAGGTGAAAATGGTTCGCATTTCGGCTATACCTTTTAGCCCGGTTTCCGACGAAGCCAGCACGATGGCGAGCTGGTCAAGTTTTTCGATGCTGTTTCCCTTTAATTCCAGGATAGGCTGAAGTTTGGCGATAGTTGCAGGGCTCAGCCCTTTTTCAGCGAGTTCTTTATTAACGCCTTCCTGACCAATTTTATCGAGCTTATCAATGGCAACGGTGATATCGGTAATGCGGCCGGATTCGCCTATCACTTCAGCAATTCCTGAAAGAATCTTCCGGTTATTCATCAGAATAGTTACGCTGATGCCGAGTTTTTTGAAAATTTCACCGGCAATAGTAACCATCTCCACCTCATAAAGCAATGAATTGCTGCCGATTACATCCACATCACACTGGTAAAACTCACGGTAACGGCCTTTCTGCGGACGGTCGGCGCGCCATACAGGCTGTATCTGGTATCGTTTAAAAGGGAATGTAATCTCGTTGTTATGCTGAACTACAAACCTTGCAAAAGGTACCGTCAGGTCGTAACGCAAACCCTTCTCGGAGATATGTTTCAGCATTTTTCCTGCCTCTTTTCCTGTATATGTTTCTTCCGGAACATCCGAAAGATAATTGCCCGAATTCAGAATTTTAAAGAGAAGTTTATCGCCTTCTTCGCCATATTTCCCCATCAGGGTGCTCAGGTTTTCCATGGCGGGAGTTTCGATCGGAAGGTAACCATGCAACTTAAATACGCTGCGGATGGCATCAAAAATATAGTTGCGACGTGCCATTTCAACAGGAGTGAAATCGCGGGTGCCTTTAGGTATGGATGGAGTTGACATGGATTATTTACGATTTACGATTTACGATTTTTGGAATATAGAATTAACCACAAATGACACAAATTAACCACAAATTCACGCAAATGATGTTTGAGTTCCTATTTTAAGATTGTGTCAATCAGAGAATTCCATTATTCACTTTTCGTTTTTCACTATTCACTATTCACTATTCACTTTTCACTTTTCACTATTCCCTGCCTGACTGCGTCACGCAGGCAGGGTTATTCACTCAACAAAATCCCAAGCTCTGTAAAAACCTTTTCAAGAAATTCTTTTGCTTCCGGGGTTCCTTCTTTTGGCGACCAGGGAGCTGAATTCCCTTCGGAATGAGGAATAAAAGGTCCTTCTTTAATTTCAAAAACTGCTGATCCTGTTTCAAGGGCAGTGAGCATGTGGTAAGTGTTTTCTTCGAATTCATTGCCCAGTATTCCGGTTGAATGACTTAAAACTGCATGATCGCGTATGGTGCCGTCGTCATTAAAAGCAACTGCAAGGATGGTTCCGCGCAGCAAAACAAATGACTCCTCTTTGGTAGGATGCTTGTGCGGGCGGATATAAGTCCATGGTTCGAGTGCATTAATCAGGCGCTGAACCGGATCACCGAGTTCGGGATGGAAATTGTAATTCATCCTCAGTCGGGGTGAAGTGCGTGCCTTGTTAATTACGCTGTCAATGAGTTCGCTTGTTATCTTTATCATTTAAAATATTATTTTGAATTATTAAAGAAGGAATCAGAGTGTCCGACACCCTTTGGGTGTGCAGACACTAAGGGGTTCCACAGACACCTTTGGCGTTTTGTGTGCAGACACGAAACAATTAAACCATTAATTTCCTGAATTTTATACGTTTGGGACCTTCGTCGCCTAATCGCTTATGCTTGTTTTCTTCATAATCGGTGTAGCCGCCTTCGAAGAAATAAACCTGCGAATCACCTTCGAAAGCAAGGATATGTGTGGCAACGCGGTCGAGGAACCAGCGATCGTGAGAAATTACAACGGCGCAACCGGCAAAGTTCTCAAGGCCCTCTTCCAGGGCGCGGAGTGTATTTACATCGATATCATTCGTTGGCTCATCTAACAATAATACATTTGCTTCCGACTTCAAGGTTAATGCAAGGTGCAAGCGGTTACGTTCGCCACCTGACAATACGCCTGCTTTTTTGCCCTGGTCAGCACCTCCGAAATTAAATCGTGAAACGTATGCCCTTGAGTTAATGAGTTTGCCGCCAAGTTGAATAGTTTCGTTGCCCTCGGAGATCACTTCCCAAACTGATTTTTC
>JBBSBT010000207.1:0-6024 GCA_038250985.1 Bacteroidales bacterium | reverse complement strand
CAGGAAAGGGTTTACATGTGTTTTGGAATAATAAATTTATGGTCCCGGATGCTACGAAAATAATATAAACATACAAAAATACAAGTTAATTATATTCTATTCCGGCATTTAAATATAATTTTGAAACTTTAACGCTTTTACATTTGAATACAATCATTTACACTGAAAGCACATCAGAAAAAGAATCAACTTGATAATTTAAATCAGGTCATTTCAAGTTGTGTGCATACAAATATAAATCACAAATCCGTTTTCCCATATATTTATTGGAAGTAATGATTATGGTCTTTATAAACCTATCAATCCAGTTTCGGCAAACAAGGCAAAACAAAAGATTGTCTTACAGTCTCAAATCATGTTTTATTCTTAAATAAAAACTTAATTTTCTTAAAAAAAAATAAACATTATGAGAAGAATTACCAATTTGGATTATTTAAAGATCATCGATAAAAACCACTCATTTCATCTTGAAATAAAGACTTTCAGATGATAAATAAATCAGGTTAAAACTCTATTACAAGGTGGTTAAAAGCCTTACCAGCGCGGCAATGTCACACGCATCATAAAGTATGATTTATTTTCGTTTCATGAACAATATTACTGAAATAATAAATATTCTTCCCGTGCCTTATTCTAAAATATTGTTAATTATTTTTATAGATTTACAAACAAATCTGCTTACCAATCGTTAATGCTTTCACAATACTAATTACAATGCCTGAAGATTACATTCCCATACTAATTCAATCCATAGTCGTCCTTGGATTTGTTATCACCACAATGATACTTACCCATTTCCTGGGTCCGAAACGATCATCCAAAGCCAAGCTCGAGAATTTTGAGTGCGGTGTCGAAGGAATGGGTAATGCACGTAGCCCTTTTTCAGTAAAATACTTCCTGATTGCCATTCTTTTCGTGCTGTTTGATGTTGAAGTCATATTTATGTATCCCTGGGCTGTTAACTTCAAAGCATTGGGCAAAGATGGTTTTCTCGACATGTTCCTTTTTATGATGCTGGTGCTTGCCGGGTTTGTTTATATTATCCTGAAGGGCGCTTTAAAATGGGATAAACGCTAACAGCGGATGTAATTAAATTACTGATGTCAGAAAAATTAAATTTTAAAATAGCACCAACCGTTGCCGAAGCCCCCGAAGGGATATCCGGACAGGGATTTTTTGCCACTTCTATGGAAAAAGCCGTCGGGCTGGCCCGTAAAAACTCTTTATGGCCTTTGCCTTTTGCCACATCCTGTTGCGGGATTGAATTTATGGCAACCATGGCTTCGCACTATGACCTGGCCAGGTTTGGTTCCGAGCGGTTAAGTTTCTCTCCCCGGCAAAGCGACTTGCTGATGGTTATGGGAACGATAGCAAAAAAAATGGGTCCTGTTTTGCGTGAAATTTATATCCAGATGGCCGAACCTAAATGGGTTATCGCCGTTGGTGCCTGTGCCGCAAGCGGCGGGATTTTTGATACCTATAGCGTTTTGCAAGGCATTGATCGGGTGATACCGGTTGATGTATATGTGCCGGGCTGCCCGCCCCGCCCTGAGCAAATTATCGACGGCATTATCAAAATACAGGAGTTAGCTGGTAATGAGTCGCTTAGGCGCAGAAACTCACAAGAATACGAAGACTTAATGAAGCAATATAATATGGAATAAGGGAGAGAAGCATAATTTGATTTACAAAAAAAACTCTCAACCTTAGTAAAAATATAATTGTGTATCAGATCAACACCGAAAGAAACCAGTTAGTCGTCAGCAAGCTTACCAGCCGTTTCAGTAATGCCATCGAAAAGCATGAAGTTATATCTGATATGCTTAGCATTACCATACATAAAGACGTAATCGAAAAAAGCCTTCTTTTCCTTCGCGACGACAGTGAATTACAGTACAATTTCCTGACTACCCTTTGCGGTATGCATTACCCGGATAAACAACAACTCGGTGTGGTGTATCATCTGCATAGTTTTGTCAACAACCACCGCATCCGTATCAAAACTGCCGTTGATATTCAGAATCCTGTTATATCGACTGCTACAAACGTATGGCCTGCTGCCAACTGGATGGAACGCGAAACCTATGATTTTTACGGTATCCTTTTCGAGGGGCATCCGAACCTGAAACGGATTCTGAATATGGATGACATGACGGATTTCCCAATGAGGAAAGATTTTCCGCTCGAAGATCAGACCAGGGAGGATAAGGATGACAGTATGTTTGGGAGGTGAAAAAAGTTAATGGTTAACAGAAAATAGTTAATGGTGGATCATAAATGGCAGAAAGTTTCTCTGGAAATATGCACCAATGAAAGACAAAGGAGTACAAAATATCAATGCAAAATAAAAGAAGAATTATTCATCATACATGGCAGAAGAACTGAATACTGATTTCTGGGCAAAGGATGCAATTAAGGCTGAAGAACCCAGGGAATACAACACTTTGAATCTGGGCCCCACTCATCCGGCCACGCACGGAGTATTCCAGAACGTGATGCTGATGGACGGGGAATTTATTGTAAGCACCGAACAAACAATAGGATATATACACCGTGCTTTCGAAAAAATAGCTGAGCACAGACCTTTTTACCAGATCACACCGCTTACTGACAGGTTGAATTATTGCTCATCACCGCTCAATAATATGGGCTGGCATATGACCGTGGAGAAACTGCTCGGCATCGAAACGCCCAAACGCGTGGATTACCTCCGCATCATTATCATGGAACTTGCCCGAATTGCTGATCACATTATCTGCAACAGCGTTATTGCCGTCGACAGCGGCGCGCTTACCGGGTTTACATATATTTTCCAGGACCGCGAATTTATTTACGAAATATACGAGGAAATATGCGGAGCACGGCTAACCACCAACATGGGCCGTATTGGCGGTTTTGAGCGCAATTTCAGTGATAAAGCCTGGGAGAAGATCCGCCATTTTCTGAAATCATTTCCTGCCAAACTCAAAGAATTTGAAAACCTGTTGGTCAGGAACCGCATTTTCATGGATCGCACAATTGATGTAGGGGCTTTCCCTGCCGACCGGGCGCTGGCTTACGGATTTACCGGCCCTAACCTGCGTGCCTGTGGCGTTGATTACGATGTGAGGGTCATGAATCCCTACTGTTCCTACGACGAATTTGACTTTACAGTACCTGTAGGTCAGAATGGCGATACTTACGACCGGTTTATGGTGAGGCAGGAAGAAATGTACCAAAGCATGCATATTATACAACAGGCTTTGGATAAACTTGATGCCATGCCGGATAAGGAAACTTATTTTGCAAAAGACCCGCGGTTTGTGCTGCCACCCAAGGAAAAAGTTTACAATAACATGGAAGCGCTGATATGGCACTTTAAAATAGTGATGGGTGAAACGGATATTCCTGCCGGCGAAGTGTATCATAGCGTCGAAGCTGCCAACGGAGAGCTGGGTTTTTACCTGGTGAGCGATGGCGGACGAACCCCGTCGAGGCTTCATTTCCGCCGCCCATGTTTCATCTATTACCAGGCTTATCCCGAAATGGTGAAAGGCGCTATGTTATCCGATGCCATCCTTACCATGAGTTCGATGAATGTAATTGCGGGCGAGTTGGATGCGTAGAGACGCGATGCCTCACGTCTCTGCGCACACAATGTCGGATATGGGATGTCGGATTTGAAACTTGAAACCTGAAATATTAAAACTTAGTAACTTTTAAATGCAAGAAAAGCTCAACATAACAGAATTCAACCAGGAAACACTGGGTCTTGTTAACAGGATCATAGGCCGGTACCCGCAAGGCAGGCAAAAATCCGCCCTGCTTCCGGTTTTACATATTGCCCAATCCGAAAATAACGGCTGGCTGAGTTCCGAAACCATGGACTACGTGGCTTCTCTGCTTGATATCCAACCCATTGAAGTGTATGAAGTTGCTTCTTTTTACAGCATGTTCAACCTGGAGCCTGTTGGCAATTGTATTATAGAAGTCTGCCAGACCGGCCCTTGCTGGCTGAACGGAGCCGAGGAACTGCTTGCACATTTTGAAAAACGTCTTGGAATTAAGGCCGGCGAAACCACCGCCGACGGGAAGTTTACCCTTAAAACGGTTGAATGCCTCGCTGCCTGTGGTAATGCTCCCGTAATCCAGGTGGGAACCGAATACCATGAAAAAGTCACCACACAAAAAGCAGATGAACTGCTCGAAAAATGGAAGGCTGAAAATAAAATCTCGCATACAAATCCTTACCTGTAACAATGGCAAAACAGATCCTTTTAAACAATATCGAAGTACCCGGTCTGGCCAGTTACGAGGTTTACAGGCGATTGGGAGGATATTCCTCTGTTGAAAAAACATTGAAAGACTTTACCCCCGACCAGGTCACCACCGAAGTAACAAAATCGGGCATGCGCGGACGGGGCGGAGCCGGGTTCCCTACCGGAATGAAATGGGGTTTTATCGATAAAAAGAGTGACAATCCACGCTACCTGGTCTGCAATTTCGATGAAAGCGAACCCGGCACCTTCAAGGACAGGCATATCGGGCAGCTTAACCCGCACCAGCTTATCGAAGGAATGATACTCGGCTCGTATGCTTTGGGTGCAAACACATCATACATATATATTCGCGGTGAATTATTTTATGTGCTTCGTATTATCGAAAAAGCCATTGAAGAAGCATATCGTAACGGTTTCCTGGGCGAAAACATATTGGGAAGCGGTTACTCGCTCAATTTGTATTGCCATCCCGGTGCAGGTGCTTACATCTGTGGGGAAGAAACTGCTCTGCTCGAATCCCTCGAAGGGAAACGCGGAAATCCTCGAATCAAGCCTCCGTTTCCTGCATTGGTAGGTTTGTATGGATGCCCAACCGTTGTGAATAATGTTGAAACCATCGCCGCCCTGCCCTGGATCATGAATAACGGAGGTGATGCTTACGCTGCCATCGGAATCGGGAAAAGCAAGGGCACCAAACTCATTTCAGCCTGTGGGCATATCAACAAACCGGGCATTTACGAAATTGAACTGGGATTGCCGGTTGAAGAATTTATTTACAGTGATGAATATTGCGGCGGGATACGGAACGGCAATAAACTGAAAGCGGTTGTCGCAGGTGGATCGTCAGTGCCAATTCTTCCTGCCAGCCTGATTCTTAAGACTGCTAATGGCGAACCCCGCCTGATGAGTTATGAATCGCTTTCCGAAGGCGGTTTCCAGTCGGGCACCATGCTGGGTTCAGGCGGATTTATTGTTATGGACGAAACCACCTGTATTGTTAAAAACCTCCTCACCTTTTCACGGTTTTATCATCATGAATCCTGCGGTCAATGCAGTCCCTGCCGCGAGGGAACCGGCTGGATGGAAAAAATACTCACCCGTATTGAATCAGGCCGTGGCACAATGAAAGACATTGACCTGCTTTCAAATATTGCAAAACACATTGACGGAAATACGATTTGCCCTCTCGGCGATGCCGCCGCATGGCCTGTTGCAAGTTCAATCCGTCATTTCCGCGAAGAATTTGAACAACACGTAAAACTCCAGAAATGCCCCTTATCAAGGTAACCATCGATAATATTGAGGTTGAAGTAGAACCCGGCACAACCATCATGAATGCTGCCCGCAAAATTGGTGGCAGCGTAGTTCCGCCTGCCATGTGCTATTATACATCGCTCGAAGGCAGCGGCGGCTATTGCCGTACTTGCCTGGTAAAAGTGGCCCAGGGGTCGTCGAAGGACAACCGCCCTATGCCCAAGCTTGTAGCTTCGTGCCGGACCCCAGTTCAGGATGGTATGGTGGTGCAAAACACCACATCGCCCGAAGTAATGGAAGCACGGCGTTCCATTACTGAATTCCTTTTACTCAACCACCCGCTCGATTGCCCTGTTTGCGACCAGGCGGGCGAATGCCACCTCCAGGACCTCTCCTATGAGCACGGACTCGAAGAAACAAATACCGTTGAAGAACGCAGAACATTTGAGCCCATCGACATCGGTGACCTGATCAAACTCAATATGAACCGGTGCATACTTTGCTACCGCTG
>JBBSBT010000206.1:0-6038 GCA_038250985.1 Bacteroidales bacterium | reverse complement strand
GATCCGGTTTCGCCCAGTTTAATAAAATACCCGTTGAGCGAACCTTTCAGATCCTGCTGATCGGATGAGAGATAAATCCGCGCCATATTATTGTCGGACGGGGCAAAGGAAAGCTTTACCCAACAGGACCATTCCATTTCGGGTGTAACCGTAATCGGTACCGAAAGTGCCGCAGTTGCATCAACAGATCCGTTAAGTTGCAGCTGAAAAGCCGTGTTGACTTTAAACAAGGCTGCATCGCCCGTCCAGGTGGGATTGGAGGTGAAATCACCATCATTGAAATCCTCAACAAACTGCGCCATGGATAGGCCGTGCGTAAATAATATAGAAATAAATAGCAGAATTTTTCGCATAATACTATAGATTGATATTCGATTAGAGTAAATGTAGTATTTTTGCAGTCCTGAATTAATCTTTGGTAAAGATAATAAATAGCATTAATGATGCATAAAAAACAGCATCAGTATCCAAAGAACTTTCGTCACAGGAATATTAAATAAAGAAAATATGAAAATTGCAATTGTTGGCGCTACAGGCCTTGTTGGCAGCGTTATGATAAAAGTTCTGGAAGAAGCACGCTACATTCCTTTTGATAAAATCTCTGAAATCATCCCGGTCGCATCTGAGAAATCCATTGGGAAAAACTTGTTTTTTAACAATATGCCCCGTAAAATCGTGAGTATAACCGATGCTATTGCGATGAAACCCGAGATAGCTATTTTCTCAGCAGGAGCATCTGTTTCAAGGGAATTTGCACCACTTTTTGCCAAAGCAGGAACATTTGTTATTGACAACAGTTCGGCCTGGCGTATGGATGACGACATTCCTTTGGTTGTGCCCGAAATAAATGCTTCGCTGCTGAACAATAAAACTAAAATTATTGCAAATCCGAATTGCAGTACCATACAAATGGTGCTTGCCCTATCACAGTTGCATAAGCATCTTAAAATCAAACGGCTTGTTGTTTCCACTTACCAGTCGGTTTCCGGTACCGGGCAAAAAGCCATGGAACAGTTGAGAAACGAGCGTGCAGGTACCCGCACTAATATGGTTTATCCCCATCCGATTGATATGAACCTGTTTCCTCATGGAGGCACTTTCGAAAGCAACGGGTACACAACAGAGGAGACAAAACTGTTGAACGAAACGCGCAAAATACTTGGCGATAACTCCATACGAATAACAGCTACCGTGGTACGGGTACCTGTTACCGGCGGACATTCGGAATCGGTGAATATTGAATTCGAAAAAGAATTCGAAATGGAATGGATCAACAAGCTCTTATCAACCACCAAGGGTGTTGTGATACAGGACGATCCTGAAAAATCTGTTTACCCCATGCCCAAGTATGCCGAAGGGCGGGATGAGGTTTTTGTCGGCCGCATCCGCCGCGACGAATCGCAGCCTAACAGCATTAACCTGTGGATTGTTGCCGATAACCTCCGCAAAGGAGCCGCTACCAATGCCGTTCAGATTGCCGCGTTCCTATTGAATAGCGAATTGATAAAATCAACATAACCCCAAATAGTAATCAGATCAACTACTGCGTCTTATACCCTGTCTTTATTCTTTTTAATGCGAATCTATTATCAGATATCCGAATTTGAATCCCGTTGCCATCCTGTGGCGACGGTTGGGGTTTTTGATGGTGTACACAAAGGTCACCTGGAAATCATCCGGAGGCTTTCGGCCATAGCAAGGGAAAAAAATTGTGAATCGGTAGTTATTACTTTTGAGCCGCATCCGCGCCTGGTGCTTCCTCATCATGCCGAAATAAAACTTTTGCAGACGCTTGAAGAGAAACTGCAGCGTTTTGAACAGGCAGGAGTGGGTGCTGTGCTGGTTATCCCTTTCGATCGCGAGTTTGCTAAGGTCACTCCCCAGGATTTTATTAAAAATGTACTTGTCGAAAGTTTGCAGGTCAGCCATGTGATTACCGGTTATGATCATTTTTTCGGGCAGAACAGGCAGGGCGATATCGATCTGCTCACACAGATGGGTCAGCAGTATAATTTTACCGTGGATGAATTGCCCATGGTTACAGTCGGCAGCAACTCGGTGAGTTCATCATCGGTTCGCCGCGCTTTACTCGACGGTGATGTGAGCCAGGCAGCATCCATGCTTGGTTATGTATATTCATTGAAAGGCGAAGTGGTTACCGGCAATAAAATCGGCCGGAACATCGGTTATCCTACCGCAAATCTGAAACCGGACAATATCCATAAACTGGTTCCCGGCCAGGGCGTTTATGCTTCGCTGGTGAATATTAATGGCTTGATATACAAAGGAATGACTAATATTGGCTACAGGCCGACCATTGATGCCGATCATCTGACTATTGAAGTGAATATTTTCGATTTTAACCAGGATATTTATGGCCTGGTTATCACACTTTCGTTTGTTGAGCGAATCCGGAGCGAAAGGCGCTTTGGCAGCCTGAGTGAGCTTCAGCTACAGCTGGCAAACGATAAGATTACAGCAGGAGAAATACTTGAAAACCTTTGATCAGCTATTTGTTTAGGAAATCAGGTAATCTGCTTTTAAAAACCAAATTCCAAAATTAAAGTCCCAAATTCCAAACGGCTTATTTTGAAGTCCCGGAACCTGGAATTTGAAGCCTGGGACTTGAGACTTGCGCCTTTCAGGGCGGTACTCCGATAAATTATATCTTGGTCTTTTTCGACTCGTTGTAGGCAAGCAGGCATTCGTGAATGGCTTTATACAAATCGTATTCACTTGAGCTGATGATGAAATCAACCGAAAGGTTGCAGTACAGCATAAAATCCTGGATTTCCTTATCCGAAGTGAAGGATGTAACCAGCTTTACAACCTCAGGGTTGTACCTGCGGGCGGCAACCACTTTTTTCTGATCCTCTTTTACAAGTGATTCGTATATCCGCTGGCTTTTGGCTTTTTTACTGAACGCATCATACAATGCCGTAAACGGGCCGTTAATAGTATAGGTTAGCCCGGGATTGGCCATGCCGGGTATATATGACGGCGGGCTACCAACAGGTTGTCCGGCTGCAACGTAACGCCAATCGTTCAGTTTTAAATCAGGCACTTTGGGCGTTTGAACCTCCATGGCAAGAACAGCCACTTTAAAAGCTGTTACATCAGCGGGCCAGGGATATATTTCGACACCGGTTATTCGGATCGTATCATAATCCATAACCACATGTAACGGAATTAATGGAGAGAGCCTGCTGAGCGGAACGTGAAAGGTATAAAGAGAATATCCTATACCGGTAAACCGGACTGTATCGCCGGGCGAAGCGCTGATCCGGAACTGTCCTTCACGGTTACTTGTTGTTCCGCCATTGCCCGAAATATTTACAACATATACGTTTTCAATATATTTGCCTTCAGGATTTGTAATAAATCCTTCGACTGAAATACCTGAAACAGTATTAATACTCTGTGCATCCGTATCCAGGAAAACCCATACTATCAAAACTAACAGCAGACAAGCGCGACGCATAAAATCAGGAATATAGCCTGCAAAAATAACTGTAAATCAATCAGGTAAAAGTTAATACTTGTTAACAGGGAAGTTTTAAGAAAACTCCATTCCCGGGAGCAAATTATAATGATATCGAAATCTCTTTTGCGCTGAAGATGGATAATGAAATCCGAAGACCTGCCATGGTAAAACCTTTGGCATCAAATCCGGCAAAGCCACCTATGTTATACAATTCATTTCCAATACTATAACCTATTTCCAGGATGCTTTTCTTTTCGGGAGTATACATAAAACTGGTCATTACACTTTCGCTCCACAAACGGTTTCGGATTAATGGAAGCCTTTTCAGCAACAGCATCTGCGACTGGTATTTAGCATGAGCAGTTACAAACCACGAATCGGTACTATTGCTGTAATAATCAACGGATTGAAAAGAGGGATACATGTTTTTGATTCCAATTATCAATGGTTGAGTTTCAAAATGTTTAAACTGGTTGAAATAGGTTTTCCTGGTATTCATAAAATACCCTCCTTCGGCAACATACGAAAACATGGATTTTTGACGCATGCTGATTTTCTGATCTACTTTTAATTTTAAAAGGTCAAAATCGGTTTCAAAACCGGCAACGGGTAATCCTTTCAGGTATAATAGGTTAAATGTTGGCGCAGTATTCAGCCCCCGACGGGCAACTTTAACACCTTCTTTTATATAATAATACGGCGCAGGTTTATACGAAACACTTATTAAAAGTTGCAGGTTACGGTTATCATTCATGCTTCCCAAAGGAATTCCATCTGAGTTAATTTTAAACTCCTTGGAATCCCTGTAAAAAAACGAATAATCAGTATTGTTTTCGACCACTTTGTTCTGTTCAGCAGTAACCAAAGTTTGGAAATTAAATTCGTGCGACAGCTGCTGGTTGAAATAGGCGCTTAGGTAATGGTTCAGATATAGCCGTGAAAGATTCTCGCGTAAAAACAGTGTATAAACTGTGTTTTCAAGTGCCATCGCCCCTTGCGTGTTATAGTCTTTGGAATCGGAGCCATATTTTAAACCGAAACTTTGCCGGTATTTTTTCGAATTTGCAAAATCTATCTGCGAATCCCAGGTAAAAGCATTGCGTTTGAAAGCATATCCCGGAGTGAATTGCAAAGAATATTGTTTCTTGTTTTTCAGCTTTTTTTGAAAGTAGTAGTTTGTTTTAACAACCAAACCATCAACTAAATTGAACTGAATACCTTTAAGGTTTATAAATCCACTGCTTTGAAAAAGGACAGTTGAATCAGGTTCGTAGCGGCCTCCAATAAAAAAAACTTTAGCCGGTTTTTTGTTCCCTGCTTTGTTACCATGATTTGTGTCGGACGAATCCCGTTTGAGAAAAAGCGTTGAATCTAACTTATTTATACTTTTTTCTTCATTCAGGGTTAAGGGAATGGGCCTGATTGAATTCCAGTAAACCGAATCGTGCCTGAATGCTGCACTGTCGATGGTCGTCTTATACGTTTCAACAAACGTGTGGTCATTTCTTAATGAATCTTTAAACGAAATCTCCTTTTTCTTATTCAATAGCCCGGCAATCCGGTCGGCATCTTTATTAGTCATCTTGCCGTTTTGCGTGAGCTTATCAATTTTCCGATCCGCTTTTTGTAAATTCTTTTTGGCTTTCGCCGATAGGCTTGTTTTATTTTGAAGCTGAGCTTCCGATAAATTTACAGTCGAGCGATAGGCTGCCTGGTTTATATCGATAGAGTCGTATTTTACCGAGGTATGATAATTAATCGTTGATTTTCCGGCAGCCATATCGATCTTAATCTTGTAATGATTGTTCATCGACAACCAGACACCCGGTTTAACTTCCGCAAATGATTGTACAATCTGAATTGTTGTACCCAGTTGCGAGTTTACGGTTAGGTCGAGGCTATAAATGCACCACAGACCTTCGATGATGAATAAGTACCCGCCTACATATTGAGGTCCATCGCCTTTGGGGATCACCTTGATTTTATGAACCGTATAATCGCCTTGCTTAAACTCACCTTCGTTATGATAGCGGTAATAAGTAAAGGCGCCTGCAGTTAAAGGCGATTTCGCATTGCCGAAAGAACCAGGCTGGTATAAGTTCTGGGCAATAAAGCCTATTGCTCCCGACGAATTGTTCGGGTTGTTGCCCGGAAACGAACTGTGAATCGACTTGACTTTTTGCCGGACAATATCAGGCGATTGAAACTCTATTTCATTCACCGATTCTTCGAGGTATTTGTCGCCTTCTTTGATATTTTGTTCTTTCAACTCATTACGGGCAAGCAACTTCACCAGGCTGGCAATTTCCTCAATTTCCATGCTTCCTCTTATATAAACATCCGCTTTGTACGAAGTAATTAGACTGGCATATAGCGGTGCCCTGCTGATAACATTTCGTATAATTCTGTAAGCCGGGTCCTCGGCATCCGAAGTAATAGTTACCTCCGATAATGAATAAGCAATATTCTGCAAAACAATGTTTTGCGTGGTAACCGGGGCGTTTATCACAACACTTTTAGTTTCTGTTTTATACCCCATGCATTGAAACACAAG
>JBBSBT010000205.1:0-6040 GCA_038250985.1 Bacteroidales bacterium | reverse complement strand
TTATGAAAATGGGTGTTCCCGCGCTCTTTGCCAAAGGCTATACCGATCAGAAAGAACTGGGAAAGGAAAAAACCGCTGAGAAAATTAAAAGCTACTGGCAGACAATTTATCATAAACCATCTGATGAATTTAATCCCCAAAAGGATAACCTTGACGGCATTGCCGATGATGTGCAGTTATTTTACAACGTGGGTGTAAACATTGCCAATTCAGCAACTATGCCGGAATGGAAAAAAGGATCCGAGTTCTTTGTTGAAAGGAAATAAGCTGAAGGATTTCGTCAGTGAACTGTTAGTGCTATAAATAGATATGGCCGCCAGGGAATGGCGGCCATAAATTAAACAAGTAAATTTTTTCTTTATTCTTTGATCACGTTTTCAAACGGAGCACAGGTATAAACCTGGTTTTGTTCGCCCTGCTTTACCATGTTATTTGGTTTTCGTCTTTTGTTTTGCTTTAAATGCTTATGCTATTTGAACAATTTTTGTCTTGTTTCAGCACTCCTGACATCTCGCAAAAAGAAAACACATTTTTTATCTGGCATTCATAAATAGCATTCCAATGTCGTTTAGTTGAGAAAATAGAATTTGGAATTACTAAAATGAACCACATAGAAACAAAAGGAACATAGGTAACGCATAGGAATTCCCATGTACCGGACCTATGTGAATTTTTATGTGAACTATGTTCTATGTGGTAAAAAATATTTGAGACCACTAACTAAACGACATTGAATCGCAATTCCTGCTTCGGTGCGCTGCACCTTTTGGTGAATCCTGTATTACTCTGCTATAAATATTCCGGTGCGCTGCACCTGATTTTTACAACTACTATATTTGAAAAGCCGCAGAGCGGCGAAATATTTATAGAGTTATATATCAAATGAATACAAAGGTGCGGAGCACCGAAATATTTGCTTGTTCGCTCCTTCAAATCCATAATTGTGCACGAAAAATAAAGATTTATTTTTCCGCATCTAAAAAATATGAATTCGCAAACATTAATGTCAATTTAGTCGTCTTGAAATTCCGTGGATTCAGTTTGCTTAACGAATTTCATAATTAATTGATCCTGAGCAACCAAGTCAGGAGTTCTGAACTTATTTACCGGATAAAGCAATAATGTCTGCCGGTGTTATTACTTTTTTATCATAGCCTTTTAACAAAGCATTAATCATGGCTAGTCCGATCTGCGTGGTAGTTACAACTGAGTTTGGTGAAATTGCTTTAATACCTTTCACCAGCCATATAAAATAATCATACATAAACTGATAGCTCTTTGTTCTTGATTTGATTCCCCTTAGCGGGATGATGGCTCCCGGTCTGAACATAAAAGCCTGTTTAAAGCCGAGGTTAAGCAAATCATTTTCAGTTTTTCCTTTTACGCGGGCCCACATCATCCGTCCCTTTTCTGTGGAGTCTGTCCCGACACCCGAAACATAAATAAATGTCATATCCGGGTTAATCTGAAACAGAGTATCAGCAAGCGCCATTGCATAATTATATGTAATTTTTTTATACTGCTCCTCATTTAACCCGGCAGCGCTGATTCCCAGGCAATAGTAACAGGCGTCGTAGCCTGACAATTGATCATTTATGCTTATAAATTCATTAAAATCGTTGTGAATTAATTCTTTCAGTTTCGGATGCGACATACCAATAGGATTTCGTCCTATTACCAGCACTTCTTCAATCGCTACATGGTCCAGGCATTCGAGAAGCACACCTTTCCCGATCATTCCGGTAGCTCCTGTTATGATTACTTTTTTCATCCCTGATATTTTATAAGAGAAAGGCCACCTGTCAGAGGCAGCCTTTCATTAATTTACTGAAAATGATTTCTATTCTTTTATATAGCTTTCAATCGAAGCACAGGTACAAACAAGGTTACGGTCGCCGCGGGCATCATCGATACGCGTTACGGCCGGCCAGTATTTGTCTTCTTTGGCACATGGCATGGGGAAAGCAGCAGTTTGGCGCGTGTAAGGTAAAGTCCAGTCATCGGCAGTTACCATGTCGAGCGTGTGGGGCGCATGCTGAATCGGGTTGTCGTGTTTGTCGGTTTTCCCTTCTTCAATTTCGGCAATTTCCTTACGGATACTGATCATGGCATCTACAAAGCGGTCGAGTTCGCTTAGAGGTTCGCTCTCCGTGGGTTCAACCATCAATGTGCCTCCAACCGGGAAAGCAACTGTAGGTGCGTGGAAACCATAGTCCATCAGTCGTTTGGCAATATCAATCGCGGCAACATCGGCTGTTTTCAGGAATTGATTACAGTCGAGAATTAACTCATGAGCCACGCGTCCTTTAGTTCCTGTATAAAGTATTTTGTAATGATCTTCGAGACGAGATTTGATATAGTTGGCTGTAAGAATGGCATACCTGGTTGCTTCAGTCAGCCCGTTTCCTCCAAGTAATTTAATGTATGCATACGAGACAGGCAAAACCAGTGCGCTGCCATAGGGTGCAGCGGCAACGGCCTGTATAGCCTGATTGCCTCCGGTTTTAACAAGAGGGTGTCCCGGAAGGAAAGGTACAAGATGACCGGCAACGCCTATTGGACCAACACCGGGACCACCACCTCCATGAGGTATAGCAAATGTTTTATGCAGGTTGAGGTGACATACATCAGCTCCGATAATGCCTGGATTGGTAAGACCAACCTGTGCATTCATATTGGCTCCATCCATATAAACCTGTCCGCCATTCTCGTGAATAATAGCCACTACCTCTAATATCCCTTCCTCAAAAACTCCATGTGTTGAAGGATAAGTTACCATCAGGGCAGCAAGATTATCCTTGTGTTTCACTGCTTTTTCACGAAGGTCTGTTATATCAATATTTCCTTTTGGATCGGTTTTTACAACCACTACTTCCATTCCGGCCATGGCAGCGCTGGCAGGATTAGTGCCATGAGCTGAAGCCGGTATCAGGCAAACATTACGATGTCCTTCGCCACGGCTTGCATGATATGCTTCTATAACAAGTAATCCTGTATATTCTCCCGAAGCGCCTGAGTTAGGTTGCATCGAAACCGCCTTGAAACCTGTAACTTCACAAAGCGCTTTTTCCAGTTCGCGGATCAGGATATTATAACCTTCACTCTGATCCACAGGCACAAAAGGATGTATGGCTCCGAATTCCGGCCAGCTCAAAGGGATAAGTTCTGCAACAGCATTCAGTTTCATGGTGCACGATCCAAGCGGTATCATGCTGCGGTTAAGTGCCAGATCCCGGTTTTCGAGTTTTTTCAGGAATCGCATCATTTCCGTTTCCGAATGATAGCTGTTGAAAACAGGCTCAGTAAGGTAATCCGACTGCCGGTCCATAGCAGGAGCAAACGTGCGGATAGTTGAACAATCGTCCGGAATACAAACATATTCGGTAAATTGTTTACTAACTGTCGAGGCAAAAATATGCAGCACCAGGTTCACATCGTCAATCGAGGTGGTTTCATCCAGGCTCAGGCTCACTTTATCTTCGCTGATATAGTTGAAATTTACATGGCTTTCGACAGCAAATTTGCGCAGGGTTCCCATTTTGGCATTTTCAGGAAGCTGTATCAGCAAGGTGTCAAAGAAATTGGCATTCAGCTGTTTGTATCCGTATTTTTGTATTTCGGTGGAAAGCACGCCTGCCAGGACATTAATATGGCGGGCAATTTCATAAATACCTTTTGGTCCGTGGTAGGCGGCATACATCCCGGCCATAATAGCCAGTAAGGCCTGGGCGGTGCATATGTTCGAAGTAGCCCGTTCGCGTTTGATATGCTGTTCACGGGTCTGCAGTGCCATTCGTAAAGCACGGTTTCCCTGGGTATCAACCGAAACACCGATTATACGGCCGGGAATAAAGCGTTTATAATCGTCCCTGGTGGCGAAAAATGCAGCGTGCGGACCTCCGAAACCCATCGGAATGCCGAAACGCTGGGTCGATCCCACTACCACATCTGCTCCCCATTCGCCCGGAGGTGTCAGCAAGGCAAGGCTCAGCAGATCGGCTGCCACAGCAACAGTGATCCCGTTTTCATGCGCAAGGTTCACTAGTTTACGATACTCGTGGATTTCTCCGTATTGATTTGGATATTGTAATAATATCCCAAAAATAGTAGGAGTCGGCTCGAAATTATCACATGACTTTATTTCAATCTCTATCCCGAGGTGTTTGGCCCGGGTTTGAAGTACGGCTATAGTTTGGGGATAGGTATTTTCGGCTACAATAAATGTATGGGCACCCGCTTTTACAGCTTCGCGCGGACGTGCGTTATGAAGCATGATCATGGCTTCGGCTGCGGCTGTTGCTTCATCGAGCAGAGATGCATTTGCAAGCGGCATCCCGGTAAGTTCACAAACCATGGTCTGGTAAGTGAGTAAAGCTTCCAGGCGGCCTTGCGAAATCTCAGCCTGGTAAGGTGTGTAGGAAGTATACCAGCCCGGATTTTCAAAAATATTCCGCAAAATTACACCCGGAGTAATTGTATTATAATATCCCATCCCGATAAAGGATTTAAATACCTTGTTTTTTGCAGCAAGCACTTTTATGTGGTTAAGGTATTCGAATTCATTAAGTCCGGCTGGCAAACCAAGGGGCTTTGGCAACCTGATTGAAGCAGGAATAGTTTCATCAATCAGTTGGTCGATCGAATCAACGCCGATTGCCTTGAGCATAAGTTCTGTATCCCCTGGACGGGGACCATTATGGCGATTAATAAAGTTATTGGAAATCATATAGTTGTGTATATTAAATCGTTTTTTTTAATATGGCAAAGATAATAATCTTAATGTGAATGAATCAAAATCCTGCGTTATTGTTTATTATTTATTAACTATTTGGATTAAAAGGTTAGATGAGATGGTTAATGATATCATTTGGCAGATAAATACCCGTTCGCGTTCAATCAATAACTGCTGATTAACCGTTCTTTCAGTCAAAGAAAAAACTTACTTTTGCAAGCCGAAAGCGGAGTGATAATCAGAGGAGCGTTTATGAAATTCAATAAGACAGTTTTTATCGGGGCTATGGCTATCTGCGTAGCTGCCACCTTATGGGGGCTCGACGGAGTAGTTCTGACACCACGCTTGTATAGCCTTGACATTGGATTGGTGGTTTTTATTTTTCATGCACTGCCCTTCCTGATCATGAATATTTTTATGTACAGGGAGTACCGCCATCTTAAAGATTTCACAAAGAGTGATGTGCTTTTATTCTTTTTGCTCTCGTTGCTTGGTGGTGCCGTCGGCACCCTCGCCATCGTAAAGGCGTTGTTCCTGGTTAATTTTAAGGCATTGACGGTAGTAGTTTTGCTGCAGAAATTTCAACCGGTTTTTGCAATCACCCTGGCAGCCTTATTCCTGGGCGAAAAACTGAAACGAAATTTCCTGCTTTGGGCAGCCCTGGCGATAACTGCAGGTTATTTTCTGACGTTCGGTCTGCGTCTTCCTGATTTTGAGACCCATAGCCCGACGGCTCTTGCCGCTGCTTTTTCGTTGCTGGCAGCTTTTGCATTCGGCAGTTCGACGGTTATAAGTAAAAAAGTACTGGGAAAATTCAGCTTTTTTACCGCAACTTTTTATCGCTATGCTTTCACCAGCATAATCATGCTTTTATATGTCATAGCGACGGGAACCCTTAAGGTCATTCCTTCTATTACTGGTTTTCAGTGGACAATTTTTGCCATTATTGGGGTCACAACCGGTTCAGGGGCTATTATCCTATATTATTACGGGCTCACCCGCGTCAGGGCGATGCTTGCCACTATCTGCGAATTGTTCTTCCCGGTTTCAGCTATCTTTTTTGATTATTATGTGAATAACAGGATGCTTTCGCCGGTGCAGTGGGTAAGTGCCGGAGTGCTTATTTTTTCAATTCTGAAACTTAGCCTGCAGAAAGCATAGGCCACAGATTACGAAGATTACACAGAGAAGTATAATTAACTGAAGTCTTTTTATTTTAAGAAAACTGTTGAAAGCAGTTCTGAATCTCAGAACTCCTGACCTGATTGTTCAGGTTCAATCAATTGTGAAAATATAGAAGCAAATTGA
>JBBSBT010000204.1:0-6062 GCA_038250985.1 Bacteroidales bacterium | reverse complement strand
ATTTATGGTGAGCAAGAAGCCGGCGGAACCTGCTGGTTGTATCTGTCGCCGGTCCCTTTCAATGAAATAGGGCTTAATACTAAAATTCAGAAAGCTTCATACCCTGAACTTACAAAAGGATTCCTTTACAGCGTGCCATCGATCTTTGTTCTTGTACCGGCTCTGTTATTAGGCATTCAGCAAGCAACTAAAAAAGATAATCCAACTAAAGAAAACAGCGATGAATAGCGATCATATAATTTCGGCTGACAATGATGGAAAACACATCTGGAAATTCCTTTTCAGGGAATTAAAACCTAAAGGGAAGTGGCTCACACCTTTCAATATTATTTCTATCCCAATCATACTACTTGGTGTTTTTTTAATAGTCATCCGGTTTTGGAAGGGAATCGGGGCCATAACCAACCTGTCACAGGAAATACCATGGGGTTTATGGATAGGGTTTGATGTGGTGACTGGTGTTGCTTTTGCCGGTGGTGCATACGTCATCACCTTTATGGTATACATCCTGAATATGAAAAAGTACAAATCCATTGTGAGGGTTACTGTGCTGAATGGTTTTCTGGCTTACCTGTTTTATGCCGGGGCCTTACTGCTGGATCTGGGACGTCCCTGGCATGTAATCAACCCTATAATCGGGAATAATTTTGGCGTGAGTTCAGTTTTGTTCCTGGTGGCATGGCATTTTCTTTTATATATGATTGCCCAGCTGATTGAATTTTCACCGGCCATTGCTGAATGGCTGGGAGCGAGGCGCGCACACAAAATTCTTTCAGGTATGACACTGGCTGCCGTTATTTTTGGTATAACCTTATCTACGCTTCACCAGTCAGGCCTTGGCGCACTTTTCCTTATGGCAAAAGAAAAGATACATCCGCTCTGGTATTCTGAGTTTATTCCAGTCATGTTTTTTGTATCCAGTATTTTTGCCGGTCTCTCCATGGTGATTTTTGAAGGTTCCATCAGTCACAGAGTTTTCTCAGACCAGATCAGCGATAAAAACCACAAGGCACAAAATGGAATCATTCATGGGCTGGCGAAAATCTGTACGGGAACCATGTTTGTTTACTTTTTCCTGCAGCTGCTTGTGTTTATTCATGGCAAGCATTGGGATCTGCTGAATACACCGATGGGTCACTGGTATCTTATGGAGATGATCGGCTTTGTTCTCTTGCCCATGGTACTCTTTTTCTACAGTTACAGGGCTAACAATATATTCCTGATAAGGCTTGCTTCTATCCTCACTATGCTCGGAGTAGTTTTGAACAGGCTCAATGTTACTGTTATCGGTTTCAGGTGGGATATGCCTGTTCGCTATGTGCCCTCATGGATGGAAATTGTTGTGACCCTGACAGTACTGTTCACAGAAATATGGATTTTCAGGTGGGTCATCAACCGTATGCCCGTTCTGAGGGAATCACCCAAATGGGTGGAAGAAGAAAATAAAAAAACAACCAAACCAGCTTTCTCAGAAGATCATATGAGAGCATAAAACTAAATAACATGGACGGATTCAGTTATTATAACATCTTTGATACAAAAGGAATAGAATACCTTGTAATTATTGCCTTCCTTTTGTTGCTAATTCCTTTCTGGCTGGCATTAAACAAACAGTCAAAAATTAAGGACCAGGTCAGGAATGCATTAGGCGTTCTTTCATCAGCAGTTTTACGAATTCCCCAGGGGATTTTCTACAACAAAAACCATACCTGGGCTTACCTCGAAAAATCAGGAACCGCCAAGGTAGGAGTAGATGATTTGCTGCTGCACATCACCGGGGAACTAAGCATTCGCCATCTTAAAAATCCGGGAGAACATGTCAGCAAAGGTGAATTGATGGCTGAAATGGATCAGAATGGTAAATCACTTAAAGTGTTTTCCCCCATTTCCGGAACGATCGTCAACTCAAACCCCGAATTGGATCAGAACCGCGATTTGCTAATCGACGATCCTTACGGACAGGGGTGGCTATACAACATCAAACCGTCAATATGGGTTGAAGAAATTCCTTCATTTTTAATGGCCGATGATGCAACTCAATGGTTGAACCAGGAACTAATCCGCTACAAAGATTTCCTGGCAATGAATATGAAAAAATATTCGCCTGATCCGTCTATGGTCATCCTTCAGGATGGCGGCGAATTACCCGATAATTCACTTTCGGATTTGCCAAACGAATTATGGCAGGATTTTCAGAAAGAGTTTCTAAATCCTTAGCATGTGACCTTTAGGTTTATAAAATCATATACCGGAATAAGTAAAAATAATTCTGATATATGAGTCTGCCAAAATTTCTTTTAAAAAAAAAATAAAAAACTGGTGAATTATTCATCAGTTTTTTATATATTTCGTTCATATATATACATGATGAAATATATAAGAAATACCAATACTTAATCAGCACTAAAAATAAACGGGATTATGGCTTTTTTTATGAAATCACTGGATAGAAAAAACATAGGAAGTTCATTCCTGGGGAGGTATATAAAATTCAGACGATCCATTTATGGAAGAGTTGTAATTATCATCACTATTTTGTCAGTGATCCTGTTTGTCTCATTCGGAATAATTTTCAGGTCGGTTTACGAGCAATACCTCAATACAGTCATTCTTCAAAGCGGGAATAATGTAGGTTCCCTTGTCGAAGGTGCCCTGTATCATTCCATGCTCGAAAATGATCAGAGTGCATTACAGAATACCCTTGATGTAATTCATACTTTACCTGGTATTGAGGATGTGAATATGTACGATAATAAAGGCGATCTTGTTTATTCCTCCTTCCTGACTGATACAGTAGGTCACATCAATCCGGATTGCAAGAGTTGTCATACAAACCTTGAATCCTTATTTCCGCGGAAAGAGAAATCATATAAAATTATAACAGCAGAAAGTCAGTGTAAGATGAGCAAAAGTATGAATAGCCAGCGGCATCTGCTCATTAATTCACCTATTCTTAATGCTAAATCCTGCTATCAGAGCTCTTGTCATGCTCACGATGCATCCGAGGATGTACTGGGCTCACTGGTTATCAGGGTACCCTTGAAGGACCTGGATGCAGCAGTTAAAAATTCCTCTATTGAATTTTACCTTCTTGCCATTGTTATCACCCTCGTGCTTGCTTCATCTTTAATTTTATTTACCCGTAAGGAAATTAAAAATCCACTGAGTGCTTTAATTAAAGCAAGTGTAGCCGTTGCAAACGGAGATAAAAGCACAAGGGTCGAAATTAAACCAGACCAATTGGACGATATGCGTATGGTTTCGCATGCATTTAACGATATGCTTGATAATCTGCAGACAGCAACTACAGAGTTAGAAAACTGGTCGCAGCAGCTTGAATATAAAGTCCGGAAAAAATCAGAAGAATTAGGCGCTGCCCAGAGTGAATTAATCCATATAGAGCGTTTAGCCTCACTTGGGAAATTATCATCTTCCGTGGCTCACGAGATCAACAATCCTTTATCAGGGATACTGGTCTATACAAAATTGGTTCACAAGCTATTGAGTAATCCCGACCTGACTGATGCAAAAAAAGAGGTAATGCTCAGGCACCTGAAAATGATTGAGGCTGAAACAAAGCGATGTGGTGATATTGTAAAAGGCTTACTTGATTTTTCGAAGAAGGACCAGGAAGATTTTGAGCCAAAGCATCTGCACGACATTCTGAACGAGACATACAGCCTGATGTCGCATCCTGTAAAAATAGCGAATATCAGTTTCTTGAAAGATTTTACAGCAAAATCAGATTTGATATTCTGCAGCCCGAACCAGATCAAACAGGCTTGCGTGGCTATGATTGTCAATGCATCCGAGGCTGTAACGGATAATGGTGAAATAAGTATAAAAACAACAAATCCCGACCCTGATACCATCAAACTGGAAATAAGTGATAACGGTATAGGGATTTCAGCCGAAGATATACAGCATATCTTCGAGCCTTTCTTTTCAACAAAACAGCAGGTAAGGGGTATCGGGCTTGGATTACCCATTGTACATGGCATCATACAAAGCCATAAAGGCAAAATCCAGGTGAAATCAGAGCCAGGTCAAGGAACCGTCATTTCTATTACCTTACCCCTGATCAGAAGTTAAAACTTATTGCAAAGATGTGAAAATAAGCAATTGAGAGTAATCCTTGTTCTCAGATCATTTTTTAGAAGATTTCAGTTTAATACAAATAACAATGGAGAAAAAGATATCAATACTGATCGTTGACGACGAAGAATCTGTAAGGGATTCCCTGTCAAGCTGGTTTATCGAGGACGGGTACCGGGTTGAATGTGCTGAAAATGCTAAAAAAGCCCTGTCAATACTCGAGTCCGATACTTTCGACATCATTCTGACAGATCTGAAAATGCCTGGCATGGACGGGTTGGAATTGCTGCAAAGAATCAAAACGCTGAATAAGGACTCGATTATCATAGTAATGACTGCCTTTGCGAGTGTCGACACCGCAGTTAAAGCATTGAAAGAAGGTGCTTTCGATTATGTAACAAAGCCTTTTGACCCCGATGATTTGTCGCACCTTATCCGTAATGCTACCAAACAGATTTTTCTGGCCCATGAAAATGAAACTCTGAAGAAAAGGGTTGATTCGCTTGAAAATGTTGAAGACCTGATCGGTAAAAGTGAAGCCATAAAAATAGTGCTGTCGGAGATTGAAAGTGTAGCACCTACAAATTCATCCGTAATTATAACCGGCGAAAGCGGCACAGGCAAAGAGCTGGTTGCCAGGGCTATTCATGCCAATTCGCAGCGAAAATTCTACCCGTTGGTAAGCGTGCATTGCGGGGCACTCACCGAAAGTTTGCTGGAAAGCGAACTCTTCGGTCACGAAAAAGGAGCTTTTACAGGTGCTTTGTATAACCGCAAAGGAAGATTCGAAATGGCTGACAGCGGAACTATTTTCCTGGATGAAATTGCCACCATTTCCCAGAAAATGCAGGTTGAATTATTGCGTGTTCTCGAAACAAAGAGTTTTATCCGTGTCGGCGGCAATAAGGAAATTTCATCCGATTTCAGGGTGATCTGTGCTACCAACCGCGATTTGAAGAGCATGGTCGAAAAAGGAACTTTCCGTGAGGATTTATATTACAGGCTGAATGTAATGAACATCCAGGTGCCTCCTTTGCGCGAGCGTGTTGAGGATATTCCCTTACTGGTTGATTATTTTATCAATAAGTACTGCAATTCCATGAACAAACCTTTAATCACCATTGATCCGGCAGCATTGAAACGCATTATGGGATATAAGTTTCCGGGGAACATACGTGAGCTTGAAAATATGATAGAACGTGCCATTGTTGTCGGCAATGGTAAGAAAATCATGCTTAAAGATCTTCCTTTAGGAAAAGACATCATTGAAAGTAATGTTGAAAGTCTTGATGATTTCGAAAAGGCATTTATACTTCAGATTCTGAATAAATACAGTTGGAATATTTCGCGCACGGCCCAGGCCTTAAAAGTGGATCGGGTTACACTTTATAATAAAATTAAAAAATATAGTCTTAAAGCGTAGGATTTCGGATTTAAGATTTCGGATATGGAACCATGATCCTTGATTCTTTAAATTTGAAATTTGAGACTTGAAATTTTGAAAGACCCCTCTGTCCTGCGGACATCTCCCCGTGTACTTCGGCTGCGCTCAGTAACCAGGGGAGAACCCTGAAAAACAAATTTTTGAACAAATTGGAGAATATGGTTTTGAAATTTGATTCCTTTAACCTTTAACCTTCAACCTTCAACTTTTAACCTTTAACTTTTAACCTTTAACTTTCACCCTTCAACTTAATCCAACCCGCATAAAGTATCCCGCATGAATCCACAAACCATCACTTTTGTATCTTTCGGCCTTTTCGACAGGGGATTCCTGGAGAAGATTTCAGAGGCTGTTGGACATGAATACAAGTGCTTGGTGATTATAAAGGATGCGCATGTCGATATCAGCGAATTTTATGATCCGGTCAGGAGACAGTATAACGGGGATAAGTTGTTGTACGAAGTCAATTCAATGCAGGCTAACGGCTCAGTAAAAATTATCGGGCTTTTTAATGTTGATCTTT
>JBBSBT010000203.1:0-6106 GCA_038250985.1 Bacteroidales bacterium | reverse complement strand
TTTAAGTTTTGAGAGTTCGTCTGCCACACTATGAATATCTACGAGATTGCTTAAATCGGCAATTTTATAATCACATTTTACTCCAAATTCTTTTTCTATTTCCTGCCGTAAAGCGTCTGATTTATTTTGATTGCGATTAATACAAAGCAGATTGGCTCCCATGGAAGCGTACTTTCGGGCTGTATAATAACCAATGCCAGTTGTAGCACCGGTTATCACAACAAGACTATTTTTAAAATCTTCGGAACATATTTTGGGGTCTGAACGATTATTTCTAATCATCGCAAATATGTTAGACCACTCATATTCCTTAAAGTATTTGAAAAACTTTTTATCCATATCCACAACCTTTCTTAACCAAATTTCTTTTTCACAAATTTCCTGTACATCTTGCCGAACCTGGGGATATTATCAAAAATATCTCCCCACAAATCATAGTAGTCTCTTTGTTCTGAAATTTTATTTTTATCATTAATTGTAAGACGGCTTGCGCCATACAATACTGAACTTGGATATTTTTTATAACTAATAGTCATTTCCCATTCAACTAATATTATATCTCCCTGCATAATAGCCCGAACAACCTTCATTTTTAAGTCTTTCGATCGTTTCGAGAGTCTTTCTGTCATTGCTCTAAACTCTTCGATTCCATGAATTTCCTGAATGGAATCCCTGAAATATATCTCATCATCGTAATAGGGTATTATGTGCGACCAATCGGGCGTACCTTCCGTATTGTATGTTTTAGACCACAATTCTTTTATGGTATCAATATCAAGTACTTTTTCAGGCGAAATATCTTCGTTTATATATTTATTATCCTTCTCCATTATTGAATTAATTTAGATTCAGTTATGCCGTGCATTAGATTTTACTTTTGCTTTACTTTTATCAGTTTACTTACGTCATATCCTCTATTAACCAATCTTTTTAGTATTTCGCCATACAAGCTCTCATTCATTTGTGGCGATCGCGACAGAATCCATAAGTAATTGTCGGAGCTACTGCCAATAACTGCCCATTGATAATTCTCATCTAACTCCATTACATAGTAGTCACCATAAAAAAACCAAAAGAAAGAAACTTTTAATTTGGCCGGTTCACTATCAGGATTCGGTATCTTTGCTTTGCCCACGGCTTGCGAAAATTTCCCATTAAGGCTATCTTTATAACCACTGTTTACTACCTTGATTTTGCCATCGGCACGCAATGAGTAGGTTGCGGTAACACCAACAAGTCCACGCTCAAATCTATGGTCATATCTGGAAATTTCGTACCACTTTCCAAGATATCGCTCAATTTTGAGGTCTTTTACTACGGTTTTGTCAATCATTGTATTTTGTGCTTTACATGAAGTAAATATAATCAATAGCGTAAATAAAAAAGGTATGTTTTTCCCCATGGTTCAATTTCTCCTTCTGCAATCTTAAATAATGGATGAATGTCAAGTTTTTTAAAAGTTAAATTTCATTATGTATTTTAACATCTCTAAATTTCAGTTTTTGGTGCAAATGTTTTTTTAGGCGTTCGCATTTCTATCAGCACTTTTGTCACTATGTTCTATTTATTAATTTTTCTGATTCTACCAGTACTCTTTTTACATATGATTTGTCAAAAAGAGTGGAGTAAGAATGAATTGGGGCACCATGTCTGTCGAACATGACACCTGAGTATTGTTCAATGTCAGTTGAGACTATTAGTTGTGTTATTGTTTTTGCATATTTTTTTGCACTTTGGAACAACAAACTCATAATCATTTGTTGCATTTTTTACAAAATTGATTTTTCTCCAGGTACGCCAGCCATAATATTAGAACTTATTATACCTGGATTCATTCCATAAAAATTAATTGAAGGGAAGCGTTCTGCACTATCAAGAACAAGTGATTCATTACCCACTAAAGTATTGCTATAAGCAATAGCCCAACGATAATTTTTTTCGGAATTAAAATCATCCAATGTAGCCTTTCTTTCACCACCTGGAAATCCCCAAACAAATACTCTTGGCTTAATGCCGGAATTACTTCGGTTCTTTCCTATTCTGTCAGCAATTTCCCGAAGTAAAACAAAGCGGCTCAAGAAACTTGTAGCCATATCTAATTCAATTCCGGTTGAATTTATCTTTCGTTGTTTACCAGCAAAAATTCCCTGAGTCATAATAAGTATGTCGAGATTTTCAGCAGGTAACTCTTTTGCCAGGGATCGAACTTTCTTCATTTCTGATAAATCGGCTTTAATAAAATTGAGCCGAGGGACATCCTGGTCACGAAATGTCCTTCCAACAACAATTACTTCAGCACCTTTAGAAATAAATTCGAGGGCAATTGCCCTGCCTAATCCTCCGGTACCGCCAACTATGGCTATCTTTTTATCTTTGAGGCTGTTTTCATTTAGATTTAGCCTTGTCCATTCTAAATCGTTTCTTTTTGTTCCAGAATTTGACATTTTACGCTGTTCTTTGTTTATGATATATTGTCGTGCTGGGTTTTTGAAAATGACGCCATACGGCTGATGGTATGGTGTCGTGCGGGATTACGAGGCAATTCCCTATCAGTTTATGCCGGCTTTTTTACGAGCTCAAAAGCTTCTAAAACCACTGAAACCCTCATGCACTATGCCATGTGTGTAGGTTTTAATTAATATTATGACTCTTTTTCTTTATCACTTCATTAAGTTGATATGATATAAAAGAGAACCAACCAAAGACCACTATTCCGAATAACCGTTGGGTCAAACCACGATAGTTTACTGGGTCTAATCCAGCAATCATTGACCATAAATAAAAAAACATCAGAAAACCAGCAAGAATTGATATTCTATGAATAGTTCTGTTATTAATTAAATTATTAAATTCATACATGAAAACAAATGGGAGTATCATTATAAATAGACCAAACCCATAAATCCCGTGCAATGGAGAATTTATTGGATAAATAGCTCCAAAAATAAAAGTCACTCCAAAAGCAAAAACCAAAATAGATGATATTAAAAATCTATTTTTAAAATTTATCAATAAACCTAATGCTGATAAAAATAAGGAAATACTTGTTAATATTATTCCAATCTGGAATAATGTCACTGCGCTTTTGCTCGAATTAATTCCTAATTCACTAGCATGCTGTCCTAAATGGCTATATTCATTAGCAAAAAATCCTGAAATTATAATACTACCAAAATAAATAATTGGTAAAAAAATTGCTTGTTTAATTAATAATTGCTTCATAATTCTTGGTTTTATTGTTAATCAAAATGATTTCAAAAACATACACATAACGGTTAGGCTATAAATAGTGGTGGTTTGTGTGGTTTTCCAATGTCAACCAACACTTATGCTGGTGCGGGCGACAATCCCGATAGCCATCGGGATCCCAAGTATGTACTTCACCCGCCATTATTTATAGCTTTATTGGCGGCAGGTATTCTGTATCCATTACTGTTTTAGTCATATTATTCAACTTTCCAAAAACCTTATTTGGTAGAAGATATTGAATTCATATATTCTTCTATGTAGTCTTTTATTTCTTGCTTTTTGGTTAAATCCTTAATTAGATCGTATAAAGGCAAAATTCCATCTTCTCCAATTTGTATAAACTGCACTTTAATATTTTCACCAAAAGCGGAACTTAAATTTACTTGAATATTATCAGGATTATTATCAGTAGCATTAATTAAACCGCACAGCTTTATTTTACTTCCGATTGTGTTGTAAATTAATTGCTCATCTTTTGCAGTGTGTACCGGTGTTTGATTAATGCTTATAATCCCTGGTATACCATTCAAAAACTGATTCATCCTTTTATAAATGCCTTGCTCAGCAGACTGTGCACTGCCGTTTACGTCGGGAATGCACCGATATAAAACCTCGATTCTGCTGCCTAAAGAAACATCAGTTAACACATGAGTTCCGTATTTTGAAATAAGTTGACCCGGAGAAAGGGAAAAAACGTCGTTATTGAAACTGCTGGTTGTTTTGAGTTCATTACTTAATACATATAACTTATATCTGGAATCATAGTACGTTTCAGCATAATAAGCAAATGCATCATTAGGATTTATTGAGTCGGAATTAAATGCTAATTTGAACAATGATTTTATATGTGATGTAAGTGCAAAGCCAGAGCAATTTGTAATATTTACGTTGTTTATTTTTTCTGAAAAATCAGCAAAATCTCCTCCACTAAATAATGTTGGAGTGAAAGAGCGAGGATGACCCATGAAGATATCATTGCTATTATCCGTCAAATCCAGTATTTTTGCTCTAGCCGAAATGGTATCGCAAAATCCATTGGCATCGTAACCATACCCCAGTAACCCGTTAACTTCATTACTTGAATTTCCTGTCCCGGTTGGGTATTGTAACTCAACTAAAGTGCTTGGTGGAGATGGCAATTCGCTTTCAACCTTGCAGGAAAAAAGGATAATTAAAAGGATAAAATAATAAAAGGTTTTCATAAGTTGCTATTTATAAGGTTTAGTATATTTCTATGATTTGATAAATGTGATTAACTTGTTGTCTGTCTTATACTTGCCACCAACTATTATCTATCAACAAATATATCCCGCTTCTCTGATAAAGTTTCTGCTTCAAAAAAAAATTTACATATACAAATACTGAACTTCACAGACTCGAAAATGGATAATTTGATTGGAATTTTATTTTAGAGTTTGCTCTTTAATCTGTTTAAAAGTTTTCTAATGATCATAACTTATAACTCTCGAAATCATATAATGTCCGTCTTTTTTCTGCCAGATCATTACAAACTTAAAGGTTCCGATTTCTTCTTTTCCGTTTTCGATATGCCGGAATTGGTGGGTGCCGATTTCGATAGCACCAAAGCCTTTGATGGGATGTACCTCCAGACTGCCGGGAACAAGCTGCCTTGTTAATTTGTTTTCCTTATTAAAAGTGGTCTCGAAATTTTTAAAAACGGTTTCATAAGGTATTAAACCACCATTATCCTGGTACCATTCCAGGTCTTGAGTAAATAATGGTTTAAATACTTCCATATTCTGCGTATTGAATGCGTCAAACATTACACTGTCCATATGCGCAATCTCATTGTACAATTCCTGTGAAGTTGTAGCGACTTTCTTCTCCTGAGCATAGGCGGCAGGGCAAAAACAGAAAATTGAAAACAGGAAAATGGTAACATAGAAAACATTTATTTTGATACTCATAGTTGACTTCTGGTTAAAATAAAATTTGAAATTGAGAATAGACCAGTATTAGTTTGATATGTGCCAGGCTAGCAAGTTAACATCAGCAACGAAATTGTGATTCTGTTTTATACCGGAAGGGTAAAGTCAGATGTAATTAATTACTTCGCCCCCACAATAATCTTTGCCACATTATCCCTCATCTCTTTAAAAACAGGCCGCAGCGGGCTGTTGCCATCGGTGCCGTAGTTTACAATCATCGACATAATGGCATTATGTTCTGGAAAGTAGAAAAGATCGGCGCTGTAGCTCAGGTCGCGGCCGCGGTGGCCCCAGGCATAATCTTTGGCAGGATCGCCGATATCAATAAAATCTTTAAAACAGGCAACTCCCAGTTGTTTACGCGATTCGATGGTGTGATGAAAAATCAACATTTCGTCGAGGGAGGCCTGGGTTAATAATGTTTTCCGAACAAATAACGCATCTATAAACTCGTACATATCCCATACAGTGCTGTACACCCCGCCGTATCCGTTGCCGCTGCCGGTATTCCAGTCCGACAGGTTTTCGAGCTTGCCGTTGTTGTAAAGGTCGTAGTAGCCTTGGGCAATCATACCCACCGGCAGGGGATCGTGCCAGAAATAATAAGTGTCATTTAATCCCAGGAAATCAATCACTTCCTCGTGGAGCACCTGCGAATGCGGCTTGCCGGTTGCGGCTTCAACAATCATACTCAGCAACGTAAAGTTGGTATTGCTGTATGCGGCTGTATCGGCCGGGCTAAACGGGAACATAGCGTCTTTGTTGTACACGTATTTGAGCAGGTCATCAGCAGTCCAGTGTTTTGCCGGATTGTTGAGCACCTGCAGATAAAATCCCTGGTCGTTGATCACATCGTATATGCCGCTGGTGTGGTTCATCAGGTTGCGGATGGTAAGCGGCTCGGTGCC
>JBBSBT010000202.1:0-6113 GCA_038250985.1 Bacteroidales bacterium | reverse complement strand
CATAAGCCTGGTAATACCGTTACGAATAATTAACAACAACTTCGGTGTAAAAAGTTGATATTGCGCCGGTTAAAATAAGTTTATGGAACCGGTTCTGATAATTAATGAATAAATTGCCATCAAATACAACTGCAAAGAGGTCATCCTTAAAGGGCAGTTTATTCAAAGTATCTTTAAAATAATAGTATGACCTTTCACCTAAAAATGGTTTTGATTCACCGAGCATATAACCGGGGTATTTGGGGCTGTTACGCAAAACCTCTTCATTCGTTGTATAAATACCGTTTTTAAAATGAGATTTACTCTCAAACAGAAAACTGTCGCTTTGTCCAAAAACAGAACAACTGTTCAAAATAATAAATAAAATGGCTATGTGTTTCATTTTATATGCTTTAATCTTTAATTTCCGGATAACTAAAAAACTATAATGATTACTAAACCATAATTAATAAAAACACAATAATAGCAAAGAGAAAACTAATATTGACTTCATTGCTATATCAAGTAAACCAAAAGTAGACCGGATATTCCGGTTATAACCCGGCATATTCAATTTTGACTTTTGACTTTTCAAAAATAATAAAAAAACAAGCCGGAAAGTATAAACTATTCCGGCTTGATAAATATTTAAGAATTCAGAAGACTATTTCTTTGCTTTGTCTTTAGCTTCTTCTTCTTTTTTCTCCATAGCTGCTTTCAGATTCGAGAGAGCATCCAGGTCACCGAGAGTGGTTTTTTCAAGGTTGTCCTTGATTTTCTTCACGGCGCGTTTGGTAGTCATTTCAGCACTTTCTGCTTTCTTGTCGTCTTTGGCTCTTTCAGCTGATTTCACATCCTGGTGCATTTTTGCATGCGACAAAATGATCTTCTTGTTCTCTTTCGAGAATTCGATTACTTTGAAATCTTCTGATTCGTCAACCTGCAGGTTCGAACCGTCTTCCTTCTGCGCATGACGCGTAGGAGCAAAACCTTCGACACCGTATGGCAGCGATACAACCACACCCTTATCGGATGAGCTTACAACCGTGCCTTTATGTACTGATCCTGTGGTGAAAATGCTTTCGAATACATCCCATGGATTTTCTTCGAGTTGTTTGTGGCCTAAGCTCAAACGACGGTTTTCAACATCAACATCAAGAACAACTACATCGATAGTTTCGCCGATTTTGGTGAATTCAGCAGGATGTTTGATTTTCTTGCTCCACGAAAGGTCGCTGATATGGATAAGTCCGTCAACACCTTCTTCGAGTTCAACAAAAATACCGAAATTGGTAAAGTTACGAACGGTAGCGGTGTGGCGTGAATTAACAGGATATTTCGAAACAATGTCAGTCCATGGATCCGGAATGAGTTGTTTGATACCGAGCGACATTTTGCGGTCTTCGCGGTCGAGTGTAAGCACAACAGCTTCCACTTCGTCGTTAACATGCAGGAAATCCTGAGCGGTACGAAGGTGCTGGCTCCACGACATTTCTGAAACGTGAATCAAACCTTCAACACCAGGAGCGATTTCAACAAAAGCGCCGTAATCAGCAATAACAACTACGCGGCCTTTGATTTTATCTCCAACTTTAAGGTCTTCGCGGAGCGAATCCCATGGATGTGCACTAAGTTGTTTGAGACCAAGGGCGATACGTTTTTTGTTTTCGTCGAAATCAAGGATAACAACATTGATTTTCTGATCCAGCTGAACAATTTCTTCAGGATGGTTGATACGTCCCCACGAAAGGTCGGTGATGTGGATAAGCCCGTCAACACCGCCGAGGTCGATAAATACACCGTATGAAGTGATATTTTTAACGATACCTTCGAGAACCTGGCCTTTTTCAAGTTTCGAAATAATTTCGATCTTCTGAGCCTCCAGTTCGTCTTCGATAAGCGCTTTATGTGAAACAACCACGTTTTTGTATTCGTGATTGATTTTAACAATTTTGAATTCCATAACCTTCTCAACATACTGATCGTAATCGCGTATAGGCTTAACGTCAATCTGTGATCCTGGAAGGAAAGCCTCGATACCGAAGATGTCGACAATAAGTCCACCTTTGGTACGGCATTTTACAAAACCGTTGATAATTTCCTGTGTTTCGAAAGCGGTGTTAACGCGCTCCCATGAACGGAGTATACGGGCCTTTTTGTGGGAAAGCTGAAGCTGTCCGCCCATATCTTCCTGGTTTTCGACATATACCTCAATACGGTCGCCGATTTTAAGATCAGGATTGTAACGTGTTTCCGAAACCGGAATTACACCATCTGATTTAAACCCGATGTTTACAACCACCTCACGGTTGGTAAGTCCGACAACCAGTCCATCAAGAACTTCGTGATCGCCGATTGAACTCAGGGTTTTGTCATAAATATCTTCTAACCGTTTGCGGTCAGCAGGTTTATATGATTCATGTTTTTTACCGATAGCATCCCAGTCAAATTCTGCAGGCTCTTCAGGAGCTTCCGGAACTTCAGGAGCCTTAGGCGCTTCTGCAACAACTTCCTTTACTTCAGGAGTTTCTTCAACTGCAACTTCGGCAACTGCTTCTACTACCTCTTCGGCTGCAGGAACTTCGGCTACAACTTCTTCAACTGCAGGAACTTCCGCAACTACTTCTTCCACTGCCGCAACTTCTGCGACAGCCTCTTCAGCAACAGGAACTTCGGCTACAACTTCTTCAACTGCAGGAACTTCTTCGGCAATTTCTTCAACTTTGGTTTCAACTTCAGCAACAGGTGCTTCAACATTTTCAACTACTTCATTAGCAGTTACTTCAGCTGATGCCTCAACATTGTTTTCTTCGTCGTTAACTTTAACGTCGTCACTCATAATTTTTTATTCTTTGTGGCCTTCCGGTTCGGCCGGTTTAACAATAAGTTTATTTACAGACAGGTTCATCAGATCACTTACCGGAAAAAGCAAGTGATGCCCTGCTGAAATGGGGTGCAAAGGTAATAATTAATTCTGAACTGACAATGTCAGAAACTTCTACATATCCAATTTTATCTGCTTCAATTTTAAAGATATAAATGTTGGTCCGGAGAATTTTAACTTTTTTATAAATGGACTGTTTTATTCCGTTTCATTCTTGCTTTTTTTATACTTTCGCTTCATGAATCCTGTCCGAATTACTGCTGTATCTTATTACAATACACTCCCGTTTATATATGGACTTAAGCATTCCGGCCTGCTTTCGGGATACGATCTGAGTCTGGATGTTCCATCCGAATGCGCCCGAAAACTTCTTGACAACGAAGCAGATGTCGGACTGATCCCGGTTGGCGCCTTAGCAGGATTACCCAATTACAAACTGGTCAGCAATTTATGCATCGGGGCTGACAAAGATGTAAAATCAGTTTTGCTGCTTGCAAATACCGAATACACATCAATAAAAACCATTTACCTTGATACTGACAGCCTCACCTCAGTCAACCTTGTAAAGGTTCTGGCACGGGAATACTGGAAAATAGATCCGGAATGGAAAAGCCTGTCCGAACTGAAAGGCGAACTTTCACCGGATAAAGGAATGGTTTTGATTGGTGATAAAACTTTCGGATTATCAGAAAAATATCCGTATTGCTATGACCTGGCAGGCGAGTGGATAAAATTTACCGGCTTGCCATTTGTATTTGCCGTTTGGATTTCGCTCAAAACTATACCCGCAGATTTCAATGCTTCATTTCAAAGTGCTTTAGCATGGGGCGTTAAACATCGCGAAAAATCAGGAATCGTGGCTAATAAGCCTCATATCACAGAGCAACAACTTGTTTCTTACCTTCTGAATGATATCAGTTATCCGCTTGATACACAAAAAATAAAAGGAATGGAGTTGTTTTTGCAATTTCTTAGCAATGAGCGACATAGTAGCGCCATTTTAAAATAAATTTGGCTAAGTTCTAATTTCACCGAAAAAACATTGTCTGGCTTCATGGTCAGAAATGGCCGACAAAAAAATCCGCAGAAAATCATATTGATTTACTGCGGATTATTTCAATCTATTTCTACGTATTTCAATGTATTTAAATATTATTATTCTGCCTGGCTGCCCAAATCAGAAAGGTCAGTTCCTATTGTATAAGAAACCCTGTAACAGCATCAATTGCTACCTGTTGTCAAGGCATATAAATTCTTTTATTTTTTTTGACGATACTTCAATAACCAGAAGTTTTATTCCTGTTCAGAACGTATATGTAACCGTATGTTTCATTCCATTTGATGCCGTAATAGTGACAATGTCGTAAACCCCCGCTGCACCGCCGGGAATATAGAATGAGGCCTGGCCATTTGAATTGGACTGATGCGAGGCTGAGCCTGAAAACCCATCAGTTCCAACAATACTGAATGAAACGTTGCATCCCGCCACTGCCGGGAAAAGAGTTGCCATAACCGTTACGCCCTGACCAGGGCCGGGATCTGCCGGGCTGGGACTTCCGGATACATACAGTATTTCACTGCAACCCTCGGCCACATAAGCTTCTTCTTTGGTGCAAACCTCAATCTTGGTACCGGGAGCAGCGTCTTTCAGCGCAATTGATTTTAATTCGATGCTCTTTTTATTGCCTGCTGCAGGCAGTTGGAAACTCGGGATGTAAACCGGCGCATAACCATCAATGGCAATGGTGAGGTTGGCGCCATTTTTAAGCAATGTTGTCGGGATAGGATCTCCGATTTTTCCTTTGGCAGTAAATACATACATCTGATCGTCAGTCTGGCTGTTTTTCTGAATACCATAATACCAGTTCGAGATCAGATAATAGCCTGTGCCAACCACGGCTCCGACTCCGACAACCGTAATAATGGCAGGGGCGCTCATAACCGCACCAATACCACCTATGCTCGAAATAGCTGCGCCTGTAAGCCCCGATGCCCCGGTGCCCAGTATAGCGCTAAAACCAAAGTTTGCAGCTTTTACGGTTTTCATTTTTGCCAGTTGTTTGAGCGCGGCAGCATACTGATCGTCGGTAATTTCATTGTTGTTATACTTGGCTTCAATTTTTGAGCGCTCGCCCTTGGTTTCTGCAATCAGGTCGGCTATACCTTTCATAAAAGCAGGCGACATACCCGATCCATCACCCGGGGCCAGGTCGTAAATGCTGCAAGGACTATCAGCCATCGATTTAAAACCCGTGGAAGCACTTTTAGTTTTTGATTTTTGCATCTGGTTTACATCGGCAATCAATTTCTCCCCACTTGTTATAAAATCATTTATAACTTTAAGCGATTGCGTGGCGTCGAGTTCGTCATAATTAGAACTCTCGTACACTTGTGCCTTCTGAATAAAATCGTCGAGTGACAAGGTTACATCAACTACGGATTGATGATAGGATTCAACAACACTGCTTTCGCTTTTTTCGTCCAGTAAATTGCAGCCCTGGTTTACCGGTAGAGCCAAGAGGATGATGGCTACAAGAAGATAGGTTAGATTTTTCATAATCAGAGATTTTAGTTGTTAATTATAATCGGGATACGTATATAACTTCAAAATTAAAATGCAGTGATCCTGTTTTTACCAAAAAACAAATATAAGGTACTTAGGCTTTAAAGTCAAGCAGTTGCGAAATATAAACAAAGATTTATCAAAAATATTCTATATAAATTGCTCAATGAAGTAAGCTGAATTCAAGCAATAACATATGTTTGCGGGCGATATACCTGCATAATAAAAATTATTATAAATTTCTATCGGGAAGAAAAATAGTAGCTTATTTTCAACTATTCAACCAGTGAAAAAATCTATTTTACCACAGATTTCATGTATTTGTACAGAATCAGAACTTCTTTTAGCCGCTTTTATAACAAAAAAAAGTAGTCATAAGAAATTTATACTTATCAGCGTAACCTGTAGCATGTATTCAACAACTATGGCATTGAAAAGGTGATTAGTTACAAATTTTTATTTTCTCAACGCTTTCTGCTGTTGTTGCTTGGTCATTTCTTCCAGTCGTTTCTGGAACGATGATTTCTTTACCGTTTTCGATTTGTTGGCCTGTATACGTGCATGAAGCTTATCTTCATTTACAAACCGGCGGATCAGGAACATCTGAGCAAAAGTGAACAGGTTAGCCAGCATATAATAGTAACTCAAACCGGCTGAATAATTGTTGAAGAATCCAAGGAACATGAT
>JBBSBT010000201.1:0-6115 GCA_038250985.1 Bacteroidales bacterium | reverse complement strand
CCCACTTTAATGAAATGATATACATTTATAACTCTCAATCCCGGCTCGTAATGAGGCATCCGGCCACGAATGCCAAAACAGAAATAGACATTTCTTCACTTGGCAGTGGTATTTATATAGTGCGGGTGAAAGGCGATGGTACAAATTACACGAAAAAACTTATCATTGAATAGAGATTACCATCATTACTGGAAGATTAAAGGATGATTGCATAACAGGTATTGTCTTTACCTGACTGAGTCGAAACTCCTTTTACATCCTGCATTTCAACTTTAAACATCAGTCTACGAAATTATAAGTTCTGATTAATGAGGACTGAATGGCAAAAGCTATTCCAGGAAAGAAAATGAACCTCCCCTGGCAACACACGAGTGGGGCTGGCGCTATCATCACCTTAGAATTCCTGTAACCAGGAAATTTGAAGGTGAACGGTATTTGCCGCAGTTCAAATGCTATGTGGGTGGATTTGATATCAGCCCGTTTGGTATTGAATGGATGCGTTTTGAACCCGGAAGCCCTGTGGATGAGTTAATGCAAAATGTTCCTCATATTGCATTTGAGGTGGATGACCTGGATCTCGAAATCAGCAGGTACGACTTCAATATAATTACAAAACCCAATTCCCCCGCCGAAGGGATAAGAGTAGCCATGATTGAACATAATGTCGCACCTGTCGAATTAATTGAATTTTCTTTAAAGAAAATATAAATCAGCAGAACAATTCGGCCCAGGCGTATCAGCAAACCGGACCATTCCATGACTGGGAAATTGCATCTTTAACTCGCCGACATATTAAGTACCCGGGGTTATTTCCCTTATATATGATGATTTAATACATTTGTATATTCAAATCATATAAATTAAACCTTACATTCAATTAAATCCTTGCAGAACCAGAGAAGTTTATATTTTTACCATCCTGAAACCAAGATTCCAAAACTCTATAAATATGAAAACCTATAAAAAATTTACAGGAAAATCTAAGCCCATTTTCCATGGATTGGCCACGTTGATTCTGATCCTTGCGGCTACGGTTGTATCTGCACAAAATCCAATGATGCAATATCCTGATATTTACAACAATACTGTTGTTTTTGTCAGTGGTGGCGATATATGGAAAGCAGCGGCCGATGGAGGCATTGCCACACGTCTTACCTTCAGCGATGGCAGGGAGAGCAATCCCAAATTTTCGCCCGACGGCAAATTAATAGCTTTTACCGGCGAATACGACGGAAATCCGGATGTTTATGTAATGAACACCGATGGCGGAGATATCAAACGCATCACTTTCCATCCCGGCATGGACGAAGTTATAGGCTGGAACCCGCTTAAAAATAAAATCATGTTTATTTCGGGCAGGCAGAGCACTTCGAGGTATAACAAGATGTTTCTTGTATCACCCGACGGCACCGGTCTCGAAGAGATGATCATGTACGATGCTGCCCGGGGCAGTTTCTCCCCTGACGGCTCAAAAATTGCCTACAATAAAGATAACCAGGACGAGGCAACCTGGAAACGCTATACTGGCGGCAGGGCACAGGAAGTATTTATCTATGATTTTAAAACCAATGTCGAAACCAATATCAGCAACTATAACGGTGCTGACCAGTTCCCGATGTGGATCGGCGATAAAATATACTTCAGTTCCGACCGTGACAGGGTTCTCAATATTTACTCCTACGATACCGGCAACGGGAAAATCGAACAGATAACAAAGCACACCGACTATGACGTAAGGCACCCCGGTTATGGAGGTAATAAAATTGTTTACGAGGTGGGTGGCGAAATATGGGTACTCGATGTAACAACAAAGGAATCCAAAAAAATTCCTATCCGGGTTTTGGCCGATATGGAGGAAACCCGCCCGTTTTTGAAGGATGTCAGCAAGGACATTAACAGTATTGATATTTCCCCGACCGGGAAGCGAGCTTTAATTGGTGCACGCGGCGAGGTGTTCACTGTTCCTCAGAACGACGGTCCTACACGAAATCTCACTAATAATTGCGGCGCACATGATAAGGATGCCACCTGGTCGCCGGATGGCAAATGGATTGCCTACCTCTCCGATAAAACCGGCGAATACGAGATTTACCTTGTTAAGCCGGATGGCAAAGAGGATGCTGTAAAGCTTACCACACACAAGGATGGTTACAGGCACACACTGAAATGGTCGCCCGACAGCAAAAAAATAGCCTTCACCGATCAGACACTTACCCTTTATTTTATTGATGTTGCAACCAAAGCAATAACCAAAGTCGATAAAGAGGAATACGAAAATGTGGATGTTTCGATGGATGTAAAATCGATCTATGACTATTCGTGGTCGCCCGATAGCCGGTATTTGGTTTATTCAAAAATGAACAAGGATTTTATGTACCAGCTTTATGTTTACAGCCTGGAGGCAAAAACCATAAATTGTATCAGCAGCGGATTATTCCATGATTTCAATCCTGTTTTCACCGATGATGGAGAGTATATACTTTTTGTTTCCGACCGTAGGTTTGAGCCTACGTATTGTGATCTTGAATGGGAAATGGTATACCGGAAAATTGCAGGCCTTTATGCTGTTACGCTCAAAAAAGATGGGAAATCAATTATTCCTTTCAGGAGCGATGAGGAAAATGTAACTGAATCATCAGCTAAAATAAGTACCCCGGCACAGGTTCGCATTGATTTTGAGGGCATTGCCGGCCGTACCGAATCACTTCCTCTCAAAAAAGGGAATTACAGGGATTTATCGGTGAATGGCACTTCACTTTTTTATTTAAATGCCGACGAGGGTAATTTCAATCGCTTTGAAATAGGCGAGCCTGGCCCCAGAACCCTGTATTCGTATTCCTTTGGCACAAAAAAAGAAAAGTCAATTGTTGAAGATATCAGCAGCTATAAACTTTCGTCGGATGGCGAAAGTATTATTTACCAGAAGGATAACACAGTTTCAATCATAGCCTCTGCCGGCGGATCCGGCACATCAGTAAACCTGAAGGACCTAAAAATGTGGTATGAGCCCATGAAAGAGTGGAAACAGATATTCGACGAGGCATGGCGCATGGAGCGTGATTATTATTACGAACCCGGTATGCATGGCCAGGACTGGAATTTTATGAAACAGAAATATGGAAAACTTGTCGAAAGGGCAGCGTGCCGGAGAGATTTAACTTTTATCATAGGGGAACTCATCGGTGAACTTAATACTTCGCATACCTATGTTTACGGAGGCGACAGCAAACGAAATGCTGATAAGGTAAACGTCGGCATGCTTGGTGCCGATTATACAACCGATTTGAAGAATAACGTCTACCAGTTTAAGAAAATCTACAGGGAGAAGGATTGGACGCGCGAAACCTGGCCTCCACTTGCGAAACCCGGCGTTGCCGTATCGGAAGGTGACTACCTGCTCAAAGTAAACAATGAACTGGTAAAAGCCGATAAGGACATATACAGTTACTTTACCGGGCTGGCAGGCGAACAGATTACGTTAACGGTTAATTCCAAGCCAACACTTGTTGGTGCCAGGGATGTTGTGGTTGAACCTGTTAGCAGCGAAGGCAGTATCAGGTATATGGATTGGCTCGAAACGAACCGACTGGCCGTGGATAAAGCATCGAACGGTAAGATCGGGTATATTTACCTGCCTGATACATATAATGCTTCAGCCACTGATTTCCCGAAGTATTTCTACTCGCAAACACAAAAAGAAGGATTGATCATTGACGGGCGTTTTAATGGCGGTGGTCTCGATCCCGAGATTTTCCTGCAACGGTTGCTAAAGAAACCGCATGGGTACTGGACCCGCCGCAACTCCGTTGATCAAACCATCCCTTATCTTGCCGTTACGGCTCAGATGGCCCTGTTAACCAACCGGTATGCAGGCTCGGGGGGCGATGAACTTCCTTATGAATTCCGGTGGAATAAAATGGGTCCCATTATCGGGACACGAACCTGGGGCGGATTGGTCGGTATCTCCATGTTTATCAAACTGATTGACGGCGGCGGCCTCACGGCTCCCGACTACCGCATCTACAACGATAAAGGGGAATGGGTAGTTGAAAATAAAGGAGTTGTACCCGATATTATTATTGATATGGATTCCAAAAAAATGTCGGAAGGTTATGATTCACAACTTATGAAAGGCGTTGAAGAAGTTATGAAAAAGATCAGCGAAAATCCATATAAATTTCCTAAGCATGAGGCATATCCCATTGATAAATAAGAGTTTAAGGTAAAAGGATTTAGTGCTTGGTGGGTAGTGCTTGGTGCGTAGTGCATAGTGCTTGGTGCTTGGTTGTAAATGCCTAAATAAAGTTCATCGCTGTAAGCTGGCGAAGTATTCCGGCGGGAGTGATTCAAATCAGATCCAAAGGAATAGAACAAAGCTAATACCCGGTTCACGAGGGATCAATCAGATTAAAAAGTTTTGTTTCTCAAAACTAAAATCACATTGAATTAAGGCAACCTACTATGAGTTTTATACTTATAGGCGGATTGCCTTTTAATCTTGCAGTGAATTATAAAATGATATTTATCTTTTATTTTGTCACATTCACCAGTACGGATTGGATCAAAATTCCTGCTGAATCTTTTGGCTACTGAAAACAATCTTTGAGACAATTTCTTATTCATCTGTAATTTGCAATGATCAAAAGGCAAACCAAATATTCCAACATATTAAATAGCGTATTAGCCCGGCAGCCCGGCGTAAAACGTGTATAAAATAATTCCGGATATCGCAGCGCGAAATCCGCACCCGGCAATGATTCCCCATCTTATCCCATTCAACTTCCCTGATGTCCCGGGGAGTTTTTTTTATGCTACTCCTCAATAAAAAAAATTTCGGAAACTTTTGGTGTATTCGATTTAAATTTATATTTGTGAGGTCGGTAGCCTGTATCATTCAACTGGCAATGATTTTATTGTATTGAAATTTTGATGTAAGAGTAAAAGGATAATACCTCCATTGTTATAGATTATTAAGCTGTAACGAATCAACTGAAAAATATAAAGCCTGGTTAAAGATATCAGGATAAAAATTTAAACTAATTTAAGGCAGACATATACTAATCAATATTTCGGATAAGTATGATTTTACATTGCATATCTGCGTTACCAACAATTATAGGAAGAGCAAATTTGCGCAGGCTGACTATTATTTTATTATTTATTTTACCGATAATACTCTGGGGACAGACGAAAACAGAGAAATTTTTCTTTGATGACAATTGGGAATCTTGTGATAGCGTAACAGCTAAATATGTTTCAGTCCGTTCAAATCCAGATCAAGAAAGCAAGAAAGGAACAATTAGAATATATCTTTTAACTGGTCAATTGATATCAGATCGCCAGTATTCAGATGTTAAACTTAGCAGACTGGATGGTGTCTCAAAAAATTATTATGAAAACGGAATATTACAGTCAGAATCAAACTTTGTTGGTGGCAAACTGAATGGAGAACTGACAACTTTCTATACCAATGGGCAACTTAGAAGGAAAGATAAATTTGAAAATGACATGCTTGTATCAGGAAACTGTTATACAATTGAAGGCAAGGATACAACACATTTTGATTATCTGGTTATGCCACAATACCCTGGTGGCGAGGTGGCCCTACAGAAGTACATTTCCGAAAATGTTAAGTATCCGGGGAAAGCCAGAAGGAAAGAGATATCTGGTACAGTTATAGTTGCATTCGTGGTCAACAAATACGGCATTGTATCTAAAGTTAGAGTTTTACAATCCGTCGACAATTTGTTGGATAGAGAAGCAGTGTGGGTGGTGAAACTAATGCCAAGGTGGAAACCAGGACTTCTGGAAGGCGAAAAGGCATCAGTTTTATTTAATTTGCCAATAATTTTTAAGCTTAAATAAAAAAAATGGTGGTAACAGTGCCAAATTATAATGCGGGTTTTCCCCGATAAATCGGGACAGGCTGTGTTCGTTGAAACATTTGAAATCTTTACATACATTTGTGCTGGCTGACAGTTGAGCAACAATCTATTCCCGCACCTTGGCTAGCTGCAAAACTTAGGCAGCAATGTCCAGAGACCTACAAATTTTAACCTACAGAATATAAATAAACAGAATTATATAAACTAACGTCAATTAATATGGATTATTT
>JBBSBT010000200.1:0-6128 GCA_038250985.1 Bacteroidales bacterium | reverse complement strand
GCACCCATATCGATAATAGATGCACCTTCCTGAATCATTTTCTCCGTCTGCAGAATCCAGGCATCAGAATTCGTATACCGGCCTCCATCGAAAAATGAATCAGGTGTTAAATTTAATATGCCCATAACCAGCGGTTTATCGGTATTGAGTACAATATCGCCGCATTTCAGGGTTTTAATTCCGGAAAAAGATGTACTTTTATCACTCCAAAAACTCATGGTTTACCAATTGAAATCCGCTACAAAGTTATTGATAATATGCCTGATAAAACATTTCAACAATTCGATACTGTACTAGAGTCATGCCGAAAAGTGTTTATAGCAAAAATGCGCGATTACGGCACCGCATGGCGGATACTCCGGACCTCTTCCATCACCGACCAGATTTATATTAAAGCCAGCCGGATCCGAAGCATTGAGGAAAAAGGTGAGAATAAAGTAGACGAAGGTATCAGGTCCGAATTTATAGGAATGATAAATTATTCAGTTATGGCCCTGATTCAGCTTGAGTTGGGCGCAGCCGAAGAAGCTCATATGGATGCTGATGTTGTAGGTTCTAAGTACGATGCATACGTGGCTTCGGCCCGTAGCCTGATGTCGGATAAAAACCATGATTACGGCGAAGCATGGAGACAGATGCGGATTAGTTCCCTTACGGATATTATTTTGATGAAGTTGCTGCGCATAAAGCAGATAGAGGATAACAACGGCTTAACACTGATTTCGGAAGGACTCGATGCCAATTACCTCGATATTATTAACTATTCAGCCTTCGCACTGATCATGTTGGACCAACAAAACTAGTTTGCCATGAAATGGATTGCCAATATCAGCAGAATTCTGGTCGGAATTGTATTTGTTTTTTCAGGTTTTGTAAAAGGAGTGGATCCGCTCGGAACGGCTTACAAACTGGAAGACTATTTTATCGCCTTCAACTGGGATTTTTTTATACCGTTTGCACTTTTCTTCTCCATAATACTTTGTACGCTCGAGTTTACTATCGGTGCCATGTTGTTATTAAATCTCCGGATAAAAATTTCAGCTTGGCTGTTACTTTTCATGATGCTGTTTTTTACCGTTCTCACACTGAATGATGCCGTTAATAACCCGGTTCCTGACTGCGGATGTTTTGGAGATGCTATAAAACTTACCAACTGGCAAACATTTTATAAAAACCTGGTGCTGCTGCCATTAGTCATTCTGGTTTTTGCTTATCGCAGGAAATTCAAACCGTTTACGGGTTCAGGAAAACAATGGTTGATTGCAGGATTTGTTGCTGTTTTATTTGCAGGATTTTCTTACAGGTGTTATAGCCATTTGCCTGTGGCCGATTTTACAGAATGGAAGGTTGGGCATAAATTATACCCCGAAAACCCAAAGCCTGTAAAATATTATCTCACCTATAAAAACAAAAGCTCAGGTGAGGAAAAAGAATACCTGTCGCCTGATTATCCCTACAATGATAGTACCTGGATGGCAAACTGGGAATTTGCGTCACAGCGCGTCGAAGATCCTAACAACTATTATGGTAAGTCCCTTATAATCACCGATACTACCGGAAATAACATTACTGACAACATTATCAGAAACCCCGGTTACCAGTTGATTATAAATTCTTACGATTTGTCAAAAGCGAACCGGGATGCATTTGTGTACCTGAATGATTTCTGCGCAAAAGCATATGCTGACGATATCCCGTCTGTCGTTTTGGTAAGTGCCGAAAATTCTGCTATTAAAAAGTTTATTACCGAAAATAAACTCACAATGGACGTCAGTACTTCCGATGATATTGTTCTTAAAACTATCGTTCGCTCCAATCCAGGATTGCTTTTAATGAAAGACGGCGTAATACTTCATAAATGGCATTACAATGATTTTCCTTCGTATGAGGAATTTAAAAAATTACTACGCTAACGACAAGATTTTCATGATCCGGATGGTATGGATTATGAAAATATGAACTTCATTTGCTTTTTAGCTTTTCCTCCCAACATCTGTACTTTCGAAAATCTTGTACCTCTGTAACTCTTTACCTCTGTACCTCTGTAACTCTGTAACCCTGTAACCCTGTATCCCGATAGCTATCGGGACTGTAACTCTGTAACCCTGTAACCCTGTAACCCTGTAACTTCTTTCACCCTGAAACCAAATAAATGCTCCGCTACGCCCTTATTCGTCTTGTATATGGAATCCTGGTACTTTTCGGAGTCGTTACACTGATATTTTTTCTTTTCAATGTATTACCCGGCGACCCGGCGCGAATGATGCTCGGGCAGCGGGCCGACATGGCTTCCGTTGAAGCTATAAACCGCGACCTGGGGCGGGATAAACCACTCGGGATTCAATACCTGGGTTTTCTGAACGATGTCTCACCTCTTTCATTTCATAATACGAAAGAAAATACAAGCGCCTTTTTTTTTGACAAATCGAGGTACCCGTCAGCCATTCAGCTGCTGACGATCGGAACATCTACAGTGGTGTTGAAGAAACCATACCTGCGCCGCTCATACCAAAGCAAACGTCCTGTTTCGGATATCCTTTCGGAGGCATTTATCCCAACCATGGTTTTGGCAACGGTGGCCATGATTGCGGCAACCATTGTAGGGTTGTTGCTGGGAATATTCAGCGCACTTCATAAGGATGGTTGGTTCGATCGTATTTCGCTGATAGTTAGTATACTGGGAATGTCGCTGCCTTCTTTTTTTGCAGCTATACTTATTGCCTGGTTATTTGCCTATGTGTTAGCCGATTACACTGGATTGAGTATGTTCGGTAGTCTTTACACGGTTGATGATTTCGGACGTGGAGAATATATCGACCTAAAAAATCTTATTCTTCCCGCTCTTACATTAGCCATCAGACCTCTGGCTATAATAACTGAGCTTACACGAAGCTCGATGCTCGACGTAATGTCGCAGGATTATATTCGTACGGCGAGGGCAAAAGGCTTAAATTTGTACCGTATCATAACCAGGCATGCCCTTAAAAACGCGTTGAACCCGGTTGTGACGACTGTTTCGGGTTGGTTTGGATCTTTAATGGCCGGGGCTGTTTTTGTAGAATATATTTTCGACTGGAAAGGCGTTGGTGTCGTGATAGTTGATGCCCTCGAAAAATATGATTTCCCTGTAGTAATGGGTTCGGTGTTGTTTATTTCCGTTCTTCTCATTATTATTAATATTTTTGCAGATATGGTTTATGGAATCCTCGACCCGAGAATCCGATATGCCTGATTAATTTGAAATTGGTAAAAAACATCTAATCATATAAAAACCTATAAAAATGAGAAAGAAAATTGTAGCCGGAAACTGGAAAATGAATAAGAATTTTCAGGATGCTGAAGATTTGATGTTCGAGATCGTTGATGAACTAACGGAAAAGGGATCTGCCGAAACTGAGGTCATCGTTTGTCCTCCTGCAGTTTACCTTGAAATGAGTTCAGATATTGCTGCCGAAAATGGTTTCATGGTTGGCGCTCAGAATTTGAGCCAGTTTGAATCAGGTGCATATACCGGTGAAATTTCCGCATCTATGCTTCATTCGATGGGAATATCGCATTGCATCCTGGGCCATTCCGAACGTAGAACCTATTTTGGCGAAAATGATGAAATTATTGCAACTAAAATTGACCTTGCATTGAAAAATGGGATAATTCCTATTTATTGCTGTGGTGAAGTATTGGCCGAGCGCCAGGCTGAAAAGCATTTCGATGTGATTAGGAGCCAGGTTGGTAAAGCCCTGTTTCATCTTGGAAAAGAAGCTGTCAGCCAGATAATTATAGCATACGAACCTGTTTGGGCTATAGGAACAGGTGTTACAGCTTCGTCAGCACAGGCACAGGAAGTGCATGCTTTTATCCGTGGGCTGCTTACTGAAAAATATGGCAGCGAAGTTAGTGCTGAAATATCTATCCTATACGGTGGCAGCTGTAATGCAAAAAATGCAGCCGAGCTTTTTGCCAATACTGATGTTGACGGTGGTCTTATCGGTGGCGCTGCTTTAAAGGCAGCTGATTTTATAGCTATTGTGAATTCGTTTGCATAATTATGGAATATATCGAAATGATATGCCATCCATCACAGGGGGCTCATACTGCTGAATTGTTGGTTGGCGTGCTGGCAGATACCGGGTTCGAAAGTTTCACCGAAAACGACGACGGGACTCTATCAGCCTTTATACAATCGAACTTGTATACTTCTGAGCTGTCGTCCCGTTTGAGTTCAGGTGAATTTATCGAATTTCTTGATTCGTTCCTGATAAAGAAGATTGCCGACGAAAACTGGAATGCTGTTTGGGAAAGCCAGTACGAACCCGTGCTGATTGATGATTGTTGTATGGTTAGAGCTCCTTTCCATCCCGGGCAGGAAGGAGTGGAGTACGATATCGTGATCATGCCCAAGATGTCATTTGGTACTGCCCATCATGAAACCACCAAACAAATGATCCAATACCTTCTGGGTATGGATGTTGCCGGAAAATCGTTACTCGATATGGGGTCAGGAACAGCCGTGCTCGCCATCCTGGCGCGTATGAAAGGCGCTTTCCCTGTATCTGCGTATGATAACGATGAATGGGCATATAATAATGCGCTGGAGAATGTGCAAAGCAATAATTTTGCTGATATCGAAGTTTTATTGGGAGACAGTTCGCTGTTACACAGTAAAAAGTTCGATATCATCCTTGCCAATATCAACAGGAACATCCTGCTGAATGATATTCCGGAATACCGCAAATGTCTGAATGACGGAGGAATGCTTATTATGAGTGGTTTTTACAGCGAAGATCTTCCGCTTATCGAAGCAAAAGCCAATGAAACAGGGCTGAAAGTCATTTCAAACCGTACCGAAAATAACTGGACTGCAGCTTGTTTTGCATCTTAATTGTAAGATTTTGTCAACTGGTCGGGTAACATATATTTAACCTGTTTGAGCGTGGTTAATTGTTATCTTTAAATTAGTACCTGGTATAAATTATGGAATACCAAACTTGTAAGCCTTGAAAGAATAACAAAATGCTGAGAAAACAGATTGCTTTATTTTTCCTTTTCTGCCTTATGGTTTCAGCGAATCAGCTGAAAGCGCAGGATCAATTTGCAGCTTTTTCGGCCGATACTTCGAAATTTATAGAAGAGCTGACAACACGTTTCAGGAATGTCGGTGATGCTGACGCCGCTGAAGCTAAACTTGTATTATCTGCTTTTACTTACCAGTGGACGTCAAACCTGCTTTCGTACCCGCTTAAAAAACAGGCACAATCCGTATGTTTCGCTTTTAATGAGCACAAGCTCCAGGTAGCGCCATATTACATATTGTATTTGAAAATTGTTACTTCGCTTGTTAAGCAGAATTCAGCGCCTGAAGCGTTCGATTTATTCCATAAAAGTGTGAATTATTGCCTTCAGACAAAATCATCTTCACGCACCCTGTTGAAATACTTTACCCAGACTGAACTGCTGATCAACAGCAATGCATTTATGCAAACCAATACCGAAGCATGGTATGTGAGAAACGGGAAGTACAAATTTGCTTTCGATTCTGTTCCCGGTTTTGTTTTTTCGGCAGGAAGTCTGGCATGTATTGTGCGTAACGACAGTGCATGCATTTATGACACCAGGGGCATCTACTATCCTTTATCACAAATATGGATAGGTAAAGGTGGGAAAGTCTATTGGGAACGAACGGGTCTGGCCCGGGATGTGGTATACGCAAAACTGGCGGATTACACGATTGATACACGAACGATTGCATACTCTGCTGATTCGGTGATGTTTTACCACGGCGGATATTTTAAGAATTTTCTGCTGGGAAAATTCGAGGACAAAGCCATGGTGGATATTACACCTGTAAATGCAACATTCCCGAAGTTCTTAATGTACAAAGGTTCCCAGGTTTATATTAACCTGTTTAAGGATATTGAATTTTTTGGCGGATTCAGCCTGCAGGGTTCCAGGGTTATAGGTACTCCTTCGGCCGATGGGTTTTCACGTATTGAAATAAAACATAATAATAAACCCTTTATTACTTTAAAATCCACTGAGTTTGCCATCAGGCCTGATGTGTTTGCTTCGATGCGCGCATCGGCTACAATTTTTATTGATAATGATTCAATTTATCATCCTTCGATTCAGGT
>JBBSBT010000199.1:0-6135 GCA_038250985.1 Bacteroidales bacterium | reverse complement strand
GTTTCACAGATCATTAATGTTCAGGATGTTACGGCTCCGGTTCTAAGTGCAGCTCCTGCCAATATTACTATTGATTGTGATGCTGTTCCACTGGCTGCCACTTTAACCGCCTCCGATAACTGCGATGCAGCACCGGTGGTAACATACAACGAAACACGCACCGACGGCAGCTGTCCCAACAGTTATATCTTAACACGGACCTGGACAGCAAAGGATGTCTGTGCAAACGCTTCATCCGTTTCACAGATCATCAGTGTTCAGGATATTACGGCACCGGTACTGAGCGCAGCGCCTGCCAATATTACTGTTGAATGCGATGCTGTTCCCCTGGCTGCCACTTTAACCGCTTCCGATAACTGCGATGCATCACCGGTGGTAACTTTCAGCGAAATCCGCACCAACGGTACCTGCCCCAACAGCTATTCCTTAACCCGCACCTGGACAGCTACGGATGCCTGTGCAAACGCTTCATCCGTTTCACAAATAATCAGTGTTAAGGATGTCTCCTCACCGGTCCTGAGTGTTGCTCCGGCTGATATTACTATTGATTGCGATGCTGTTCCTGTAGCTGCCATCTTAACGGCCTCCGATAACTGCGATGCTTCACCGGTGGTAACTTTCAGCGAAATCCGCACCGACGGAACATGTCCCAACACTTATACACTAAAACGTACCTGGACAGCTACGGATGCCTGTGCAAACGCTTCATCCGTTTCGCAGATCATTAGTGTTCAGGATGTTACGGCACCGGTTCTGAGCGCAGCACCAGCCGATATTACCGTTGAATGTGACGCTGTTCCCTTGTCTGCTACTTTAACTGCCTCTGATAATTGCGATGCAGCACCGGTAGTAACTTTCAGCGAAATCCGCACCGACGGCACCTGCCCCAACAGTTATACCTTAACTCGCACCTGGACAGCAACGGATGCCTGTGCAAACGCTTCATCCGTTTCACAGATCATCAGGGTTCAGGATGTTACCCCTCCAGTCATTTCATGCCCCGGAAATATTATTGTCAACAATGATCCTGGTGCTTGTGGTGCAACCATTGAGATCCAAAAACCAACTGTAGTTGAAAATTGCAGCACGTTTATACTTTCAAACAATATAAATCACACGGATGATGCTTCAGGATACTATCCTGTCGGGTCTACCCAAATTGAATGGACCGCTGCAGATGAGTGTGGAAACACTTCAAAATGCTCGATGATTGTAACAGTTAATGATACTGAAAAACCATTAATCACTAGTCCGTCAGGGATAACAATCTGCGAAGGAGAACTGTTGGTACTCGGTACTGCTACTGCCACTGATAATTGCGATGTAGCAAGTATAACAAATAATGCACCTGCAATATTTGAACCTGGCAGTACCCTGGTTGAGTGGATAGCCACCGATATTCATGGAAATGTATCAAGCGGTACACAGCTGGTTGAGATTACACCCATGGCAGTTGCAAATGCAGGAGATGACATTTCATCCTGCGTATCTGACCCGGTACTTCTGAATACAGCTCAGGCCACCAACTATGCTTCACTCAGATGGTCAACTTCCGGAACCGGTAGCTTTAATGATACAACTATCCTTAACCCGGTTTATACACCCAGCCAGGATGATATCAATAAGGGATTTGCTGAAATTACTTTACTTGCTAAGGGGAAAACGCCTTGTGGCAATGCTGTTGATGCAGCCCGCATTGATTTCAAAAAAGCACCTCTGGCAAATGCCGGCCAGGATTCTCCTTTATGCTCAATCGCACCTTTCATGCTCGCCGGATCTGCGTCTGTTTACAGTTCAGTGGCCTGGACACACAACGGTAAAGGCAGCCTTTCAAATCCTGCAATTTTGAACCCGGTATACACTCCGGCGGCAGGTGAAACAGGCGCAATCCAATTTGTGATAACGGCTAAAGGAACTTCAGCTTGCGAAGCCGTCGAAATTTCGGATACGGTTATCCGTACTGTTAATCCGGCAATAAACGTGAATGCAGGAGAAGATAAAACTATTATATCAGGAACGGCAACATCACTCCAAGGGAAAGTGACAGGTGGTTCAGGTGTATTTACATATACGTGGACACCTGCTGCTGAGCTGATTACTGACAATATCCTGCCTGTAAGCACCTTGCCTCTTAACAAAACAACGGTATTCTCATTGAGTGTTGTAGATGTACTCAGCCAGTGTTCGGGAAGAGATGATGTTACAATCAGTACCAACGACGTTACGCGCCCCATTGCAGTTAATGATTACGATACCACAAGTTTAAATACTCAGGCCACTGTGAATGTACTGGCAAATGATACCGATCCTGTTGGTTTGGGTCTTGATATAAGCATTACTGCTGATCCGAAAAGGGGAATGGCTATACTGAACGGGGATAACACGATAACGTATACACCGTTTACAAATTCCACCGGAAATGATACACTTACCTATACCATCTGCGATAGAGGCACTCCTTCGAAATGCTCGTCAGCAAAACTAATCATAACCATTTTCCCGTTACGCGATGCTTTCGATATTTACAACCTGCTTACGCCAAACGGTGATGGTCAGAATGATTACTGGCATATTGGAGGTATTGAAAAGTATCCGGTTAATACTATAAGCCTGTTCAACCGATGGGGAGATAAGGTTAATGAATTCAAAAATTACAACAACAATGATAACCGCTGGACAGGAACCAACGAAAAAGGAAATCTGTTACCCTCAGGTACCTATTTCTATATTCTTTCGATTCCTGACTTCGGATCACTTACCGGTTGGATATTGCTGACTGGAAATGATAAATAAACTGATACTTATCCGGAGAAATTCAATCATTTAGCTTTTCCGGAACAAATAAACTGCTAACCTATAATCATGAAAAGATACTTTAATATTATTTTGATGAGCCTGCTGGTTTCGGCGCTGATGAGTTGCCAGTCGATTTACAAGGCCCAAAAGCAAATGGATAAATACGATTATGCCAAAGCCATCACTATATTGAAAAAGACGGTAAAAAAGGAGAAGACACATGATGCTTCCCTTCCGATGCTGGCCGAATGCTACCGTATGCAGCACGACATTATGAATGCGAAGTCAGCCTACGCGCAGGTAGTTGCGTTGCCGGACGCCAAACCTGAGGCCTATTATTATTATGCCAAAGCGCTTCAGTCGACGGGCAATTATGTAAAAGCCCGGGAGATGTTCCAGACCTATTCCGAAAAGAATCCTTCGGATGCCAGGGGCGGACTTTTTGCTGCAGCCTGCGACAGCGTGCTTGGCCCATGGAAGAGCCTGGTACCCGGGTATGAAAGTAAGCATGTAAACGGTGTCAATACTGCTCAAAGCGATTTTGGGCCTGCATTCTATAACGGCGACCTGGTATTTGCTTCCGATTTCAGCAGCAATGCCGGCGAAGGAAAAGCGTATGGCTGGACAGGCCGTGGTTATCTCAATATTATGAAATCCAGCCCCGTAACAGCAGGCGATTTCTGGGGTGATATGGGAACGGCATCCGCGTTCGACAGTAAATTTAACGAAGAGTATCATGATGGACCTGCCGCATTCAGCGCCGACGGGAACAGCATCTACTTCACCCGTTCCTTCTTTGGCAAAGCCAAACGCGAAGGCATTTATAAAACCAACCTGCTCAAAATTTATTATGCTGAAAAAACGGATGGTAAATGGGGCGAAGTGAAGCCTTTTTACCTGAACAGCAAAGATTACTCGGTAGGTCATCCTACACTTTCGGCTGACGGGCAAAGCCTGTATTTTGTCAGCGATATGCCCGGCGGACAAGGCGGAACCGATATCTGGATGTGCAAACGCGAAGACGACAAGTGGGGGCCGGCACAAAACCTGGGAGCTACCGTGAATACATCAGAAAAGGAAATGTTCCCGACCATGGGAGCCGACGGCACATTATATTTTGCCAGCGAAGGCCACCCGGGCTACGGGGCGCTCGATATTTTTAAGACCCGCAACGAAAACGGGAGCTGGACTACTCCCGAAAACCTTCAGCCTCCCATAAACAGTTCGTTTGATGATTTTGCCATAGCTTTTACTACAGACGAAAAAGGAGGTTTTTTCTCTTCCAATCGTCCCGAAGGAATGGGCAGTGATGATATTTATGCTTTCGGAGCTGCCGAACCCGCATTGCCGGCATATATCAGCGGACTGGTAAAAGACAAAACCACGATGCAGCCACTGGCAGGAGTAACGGTATTTCTGCTTGATCCATCAACAGGAAATGTAAAAATACTGAAAACGGATCCCAATGGCATGTATAAAGCGCTTGTTAACAAGCCGGCTGATTATACAGTAAAAGCCATGATGACCGGCTTTATAGCCGACTGCACTCCTTTCCCGCTTGCCGCACTCACACCAGGCACCACCAGCACTGCGCCCCGTGATTTGATGCTCGACAAACTTGTGATTAACAAAACTTTCAGTATCAATACCATTTATTACGATTTCGACAAGTACAACATCCGTGCCGATGCCAAGCCGGAACTGGATAAACTGGTGCAGGTTATGAGCGAAAATGCCGTAAATGTAGAATTGGGTTCGCATACCGACAGCCGTGGATCGTTCGAGTACAACGATAAACTTTCGCAGAAGCGGGCCGAATCAGCCGTTAAATATATTGTGAACACCGGGGTCGACAAGACCCGTATTACCGCCAAAGGATATGGCGAACGCCAGCTGGTGAACCAATGCGCTGATGGAGTAAACTGCACAGTAGCTGAGCACCAGGCCAACCGCCGCACCGAATTTAAAGTCACCGGTTTAACGGTAGCAGCCGTAAATCCTGATCAGTTTGATCCGGGCGTATACAGCGAAGGGCAGGAGATAAATGCTAAAATGCTTCCGCTGGATTTCTTTGGTAAGTGCAAGTAAGGTATATTTTGTTTTTTAAAAAGAAAAAAAGACGTACTGTATTTTAAAATACAACCTCAACTGAAAAAAACTCGTATGACTACAAAATTACGACACTCTGCCAGTATTGAGCAGTATCTTGCCAACGAAATGGCTCCAGCTGCGAAAGCGGCCTTCGAAAAAGAACTGCGATCGAATCCCGGTTTAGCCAAAGAGTTGAAACTCTCGCAAAGTATTGATTCAGCCTTGCGGAAGGACGATGTTATCGATCTGAGAAAGAAGCTGATAGCAGCCGGGAATACAAGCCAGGGTATGAGCAACAAACCGGTGGTGCAGATGTATAACCGTAAATGGTGGTATGCTGCCGCATCGTTCCTGGTATTGTGTACTCTTGCTGCAACTTTGTATTTGCAAACTAACCAACAGATCAGCGATGATGCACTTTTCACACAATATTATAGTTCGGAGAACATTGTGGATCAAACCCGCGGTGATCAGAATATTGTGGAGGCTGTGCTCAAGTTCCAGCAAAAGGATTTTTGTGCCGCTTCTTTATTATTCAAAGACATTCTTGATAAAGATAACGCCAATATAGCTGTTTGGTTTTACTACGGCATATCATGCATCGAGACTAAAAATTATAATTGTGCCACAAAAGCATTCAACACTATAATCAAACAGAACGATAATCTTTATATCGAACATGCCGAATGGTACCTGGGCCTTTGCTACCTGAAGAGCAATCAAAAAGATAAAGCCATGGACCAGTTTTTGGCTGTTGCCTCAAATCCTGAAAATTACCACAGGCAGGAAGCCAGTAATATTTTAGAACAATTGCAGCTTAAATAAGCACCTCATTTCACTCGTAAGCAAAAAACCTCCCAGTATTCCGGGAGGTTTTTTTGTTTTTATTTTCAATTCAGGAAAGGGTTATTCAGTTTTTCATACCCTATCGTAGTTTCCGGTCCATGACCGGGATAAACCGTATAGTCGCCTGGCAGGGTGAATAATTTTGTAGTGATACTCTCATAGAGCGTGTCGAAATTACCGGTTGGCAAGTCGGTGCGTCCAATGCTGTCGCGAAAAAGCACATCCCCCGAGACAACATAACGTTCAGCGTGGTTAACCAGGCAAATGCTTCCATCGGCATGACCAGGAGTGTATAAAACCTCAACGGACGAATTACCAAAAGTAATGATATCACCTTCCGATATAAAATCTTTGGGAATAATAAGGTTTTCAAAATTTATTCCGAATACCGAACCAAATTCT
>JBBSBT010000198.1:0-6135 GCA_038250985.1 Bacteroidales bacterium | reverse complement strand
TTCTTAGCAAGCTTGTCAATCAGTGAAACAAGGTTAGGGAGTTTTTCTGATGCAACGGTTTTGTCTTCTAATTCACGAAAGCCTTTGATAGCATTACGCATGGTTTTTGCATAATAACGGTTGCGAAGCCTTTTCTTGTCGTTTGCTCTGATCCTTTTTAAGGATGACTTGTGATTTGCCATTGTTGAACTTTAAAGTGTTGTTAGTAGTCCGTAGGGGAATCGAACCCCTGTTACCAGGATGAAAACCTGACGTCCTAACCCCTAGACGAACGGACCATATCGTTTTTTGAGGCTGCAAAGGTAATACTTTTTTTCAATCGGGCAAGACTGTCTGAAAAAAAATGCAATTATTTGCTAAAATCCTGCCCGGCAATTATAAAGTATTGATTTATAGCTGCTGAACTTGCCAGGAACTCCTGTTTTATTAAATTTAAACAGTAAAGGTACTTGTTTTTGCAGGTCAAATCACAATACCACTTACATTTTTATGGAAAATAAAAAGGATTGTACCGGAAATCTATAAGGCCGGAACAAATGATATCTCGTTTTATTGTGAGATGGAATTTGTACAATGAAATTTTAAAAAATTATATAAGTATCGGGAAACATTAATAAGTTGGTTATTGATGAATAAATATTACCCCTCCGCCTGTCGGCACCTCCCCTGATCCCGATAGCTATCGGGACAGGGGAGGCAGATATTAACTAACAGAGCTACAATCTGATAAGTTAGTATAAGCCTACTCCCTCCCTATTTTTTAGGGCGGGGGTGGGTAAAACAAAAAAATAAGACTTTTCTGTATCTTTCCTGATACTCATAAAAAATTAAATTTGGATTTTGAAAAAGTCAGTTATATTTTACTAATGAGTTTTAACTTTGTGTTTTATAATATAGGTTGGCCGGGAACCAGTTTTTTATGCAGGGCCGTGTGAAGGCGCATTTTGCACAGGTTGACAAACCTTGCTGATTATTCAGTGATTTTACACTTTTTAACCTGAAAATAGGAAATTTTGAATAAAAAAAAGGTATATGTTAATAAATTGTTAAATAGCAAAATATATGCAAACACCCGCATACGTAAGTCTTTGGAAATAAACGACGTTTCAGCCATTTAAATTTATTTGGAAATATGAAATAAACTATATATTTTGGCTGTCTGAATCAGTAAAAAAAAATCCATCTGTTTAACAAAATCCTGAAAATGAAAAAAAAACTAATTCTTTCGCTTTCCGCAGCGTTATTAAGCACTGGCCTTTTTGCCGGTGGAATTAATACCAATACCAATCAGAGTGCTGCATATGTGCGTATGCTTGCCCGAAATGCTTCGTTAGGATATGATGCGGTTTATTATAACCCGGCAGGCCTTACCAAGCTCGACAACGGATTTCACCTTTCGTTGAACAACCAAACCATTGGTCAGACTAAGGATGTTATTAACAATTATAAATATCTGAATGGAGCGCCGAACGCAAAATACACCGGAATTGTTAAAGCTCCTGTATTCCCCGGTGTGTATGCTACCTATAAAAAAGACAAGCTGGCTTATTCATTTGGATTTAATCCGGTCGGCGGCGGCGGTGGCGCTAAGTACGATACAGGATTACCTTCTTTTGAAATGGGAATCTCTGATCTGGTTCCTTTATTGAACAGTAAGGGTTTCCCTACAACCCAGTACTCAGCTGATATTAACTTCGAAGGAACTTCGGTTTTCTTTGGTTACCAGGCTGGTGTTTCCTATGAAATTAATGACATGCTTTCAGTTTATGGCGGTCTGAGATATGTAACTGCAAAAAATACATACAAAGGATCCATTTTAAACATTATGGTAAATCCTAACTATCCTGCTTTTGGAGCAACATTTACAGGTGGAATGGTTAAGGCACCCGCTTTCTTTACTGCTGGTGCAGCAACCCTTAATGCCCTTGCTGGTGGAGCTGCACAATATGTTGCTGGTTTGCAGCCTATAGTCACAGGTGGCGGAGGAGCCGTCCTGTTATCAAATGGCACTGCAGTTGGTTTAACGGCAGCACAAATAGCTCAGATACAGCAAATTCTTGGCGCAGCTGGTCTCACACCTGCACAGATTGGCGCTCAGACAATAGCCTCAGCCCAGGGAACGCTTACATTGGCAGCACCTGGATTTACTGCAAATGCAAATACCATGACAGGCTATTCAGCTGCAACAAGTGACATAGAAGTAGATGCGACACAAAAAGGTACAGGTTATACTCCTATTATCGGAGCGAACATTACTTTAGCTGAAAAACTTACCATTGCCATCAAATACGAGTTTCTGACCAAACTTGAACTTACCAATGCAACCAAGGTTGATGGTTCCGGTATGTTTCCTGACGGTGCAAAAACCCGCAGCGATATGCCGGCTATGCTTGCCATAGGCGCTTCGTTACCAGTAACAAGTAAGCTCAATGCTTCACTGAGTTATACCTATTATTTTGATAAATCTGCTGATTATGGCAAAAAAGGTGCTGACGGATTAGCTGTTAAAAATGCAGACATAATAGATAAGAATTACTTTGAGCTGGCAGGTGGCCTCGAGTACAACATTACAGATAAATTCCTGGTAAGTGCAGGTTACCTCTTTGCAAAAACAGGGGTTTCTGAAGCCTATCAAAGCGATCTGAGCTACAGCCTTACTTCGAATACTGTCGGCCTCGGCGGACAATATAAAATTACGGATGGGATTGCGGTTAACCTGGGAGCCCTCAATACTTTTTATAGCGACTCAAGCAAATCATTTACCCATAATTTGGGAACAACCCCTATTGCTGTAAAGGAAGACTATGCAAAAACAACCTGGATAGTCTCAGTTGGACTTGATTTTAAAATCGGCAGATAATAACCTGATTATTGATTAAACTAAAAGTCCCGATCGCAAGACCGGGACTTTTTTTATTATTGGAAATAAAGGTTTTTTAATATGGCTGGTAATCATTTTTATTCCCTGCTTGCTCAATGCTTAAAAAGTTTATTGTATTAACAATAAAACAATACGGTTTTCCTGCTCATTTACAGCTCACTTTTTCACAAATTTTCCTTCCAGGTTTCCTTCTTTCGAAATACCCTTGATTATATAACTCCCTGGCTGCAAATCATGTACATTAACCTGGTTTTGCTTTGGATGCCTGAATACTTTTACCTGGCTTCCTCTCATGTCAAGGATCAACACTGTATCAAAAACTATTTTTCTGTCCGGACGGAAAGTTAAAACATCCATAACAGGGTTAGGAAAGCAAGTGATTTGTCTCGTTTTAACAGGTTCTATAACGGAAGTAATGTAATTATCGAAAAGCCACAGGTAAGCTTCGCCAAAAGCATCACTCCAGAGTTTTTCATTGTGCTGGCCACCGGTAACAATTTTATTGAAGATAGTATTTTGTAAAAATCCCAATTTAACCAAAGAATCATTCATTCGCTGCATTTCTCCTACCATACCGGCGCTTTCATTTGTACCACAAAGCTGAAAGAATCGCATATCCTGCTTTTTACCTTCATTGTGTGTAAACAACCATACACTGTCATTGAACCAATAAGATGGAGAGAATAGTCCCGCCTTGCTGAATGTTTCCTGGTATTTAAGCGCACCATAATGCGAAATCAGTCCCCCGAGTGAACTACCCATAATACCTGTATTTTCCCTGTCGGGCAATGTACGGTAATGCTGATCAATATAAGGTTTGAGGGTTTCAACGATAAACTGCATGTATTTTTCTCCCTCGCCTCCTCCGTATTGAGGATTTGTCCAGGGCGTGTATTCTGCCATACGCTGGGGCCCGTTATCAATTCCTACAACCAGGGGAACCCGTTTGCCCTGGGCTGAAAATGCGTTGAGCGTTTCATCTACCTTCCACTCACCTGCATACGCAGTTAAAGCATCAAACAGGTTCTGACCATCGTGCATATAAAGTACAGGGTAGCTGGTTCCGGATGTTTCATAATCAGGTGGAAAATAAATCCAGATCCTCCGGGTTCGGTTCAGTTGCGGCATAAAGAAACCAGTACTCATTATTTTTACATTCGCAGCTGCTGTGGAAGTACTGCCTCCTCCTGCATCTGCCCAGTTCGAAATGATAACATCAACAACAGCGCTGGAGTTGCTAAAAGTAAATGTCCGGTTGTCTATTTCTTCCCCACCCGGACCTTTTTCAACTGTAGCCCATGATCCTCGGGTAAATTTGAATTCAATGATAGTTCCTGCAGCTTGGGCTGGCAGCGTAATGCTCCATTTCCCGTCTTCGTTTTTTTGAAGCAAATATTGGGATGATCCCGGTTGCCATGCATTAAAACTGCCCGCAATATACAGACTGCTCCCTGGTGGAGTGTACGAAGGAAACGACTGAACAACAAATGTAATCTGGGCCGATATTCTATATGCAGATACGCATAAGAATAAGATAATTAATAGCTTATAGTTTTTCATGGAAGTTGAGGGTAATTAAGGTAATTCATTTAAAGTGCAAGTTTACCAAAACTTTGTTTACGAGGTTAACATAGTTTACCTGTTTTTCAGGATATTTCATTGTAATGCTATAAAACCATTGTAAGATGGAATTTGAAGGGAAAACTGTATGATATTGGCTGGCAGCATACTGGCTATCGGATTACCGAAGAACAGATGCTTAATAAGAAGTATTGATATCAACTTATCCCTTGCCTGTCTGTATTATAAACCGGACAGTATCATTTTTTTTCTTTCTTTTGCACTTATCATTTTATAGTCACACAACTGCATATGAAAAATACTACTACCTCATCGGAGAAGCCGGGCTTAAAATCCTTTCCCCGAAGTTTCTGGACAGTCATCACCATGGAGTTTTTTGAGCGGGGATCCTATTATGGTGTAATGTCGGTGCTTTCAGTTTACCTGGTATTGAGCGTTCCGGAAGGTGGATTGGGTTTTTCAAAAGAAAGTGTTGGGGTAATCAAAAGCACTATCACCCCCTTATTGTATTTTCTTCCTATCCTCGCCGGTGCATTGGCGGATAGGTTTGGATATCGGCGAACCCTTATGATGGCATTTGCTGTCATGAGCACCGGTTATTTCTTTACGAGTCTTTCAACTTCATATGGTATGGTTTTCCTGAGTTTGATACTCATGGCAATCGGCGCCGGATTTTTCAAGCCTGTTATTGCCGGTACCATTTCCCGCGTAACGGACGAAAGCAATTCCTCACTTGGATTTGGGATTTATTACTGGAGTATAAACCTGGGGGCCTTTATTTTCCCTTTATTATTTGTGCCTTATCTGAAAAGCATCGGCTGGAGTTATATTTTTGTAATGGCTGCTGTGGGCACAGGTTCTATGTTGCTGCTCAACATTTTTGTATACCGTGAACCTCCTCGTCCTAAAGCTACCACACCGTTGATTGATGTGTTCAAAGGCATATTACTGGTATTAAAGGATTACCGCTTTCTATTAATGATATTTATTTATTCAGGATTTTGGATTCTGTATTTCCAGATGTTCGATACTGTGCTCTGGTATCTCAAGGATTATATCGATATGACCCCGGTAAATAATGTGGTGAATGCATTCCTTGGAATTTTCATGGAAAATCCATCATGGAAATTTGACGCAGAGCATGTTACCGTTATAAATGCAGGATGTATTATACTTTTGCAGCTTTTGGTATCAAAAATAGTCCGGAAAATTCCTGCACTTCCTACTATGATTGCCGGTATAGCAATGGGAACGGTTGGAATGGCAATTCTATCGATCTCAACGTATGCCTGGGTTTTTATTGCCGGAATTGTAATTTTCTCCATCGGCGAAATGACAGCCCATCCTAAGTTTATTTCCTATGTCGGATTGATAGCACCTGCTGACAAAAAAGCCCTGTACCAGGGGTATGCCTTTCTCTATGGCGTGATCGGCAGTGGAATAGGAGGAATTCTTGGAGCTACGCTGTATGTGCATTTTGTCGACAATCTACACCAACCCGGGGTACTGTGGTTTATTTTCAGCCTGATCGGAGTTGCCACGATTATAGGACTTCTTCTTTACAACCGGTTTATTTTACCACGGGGAAAGTGAAATTAGTTAATAGAAATCAGTTAATGGAAAATGGTAATTGCTGATTAATAAATGAAGGATCAGCGAATGACCGTTGATAG
>JBBSBT010000197.1:0-6193 GCA_038250985.1 Bacteroidales bacterium | reverse complement strand
TTAATTGACAGGAAATGGATATATTCAGTAGATATTGAGGATAAAGAATTATTGTATAGCGTGGGTGAAATAAATATTATAACAACAGGTGAGTATGATGAACAAAGCAAATTCTATTAAACTTATTACGATAAAAAGCCAACAGCAACAAACCAAAACGCCGGGCATCACCCGGCGTTTTTAGTAATCCAAATTGTCCGTAATTTTCCTTAAAAAAAAGACATCTGTTGTCATAAGTAAGAAAAGTCAGGCCAAAACAGCTTTACTTCCCAATTCCAATCACCCCGCAGGCTACTCTTGCCCCGGCATTTCCGGTGGGTTGGGTTTTCAGGTCATCTTCATTTACATGAACTATTACCGATCGTCCTATAATAGAAGCCATGCCATCGAACGAAATCGATTTATCAATATAATCCAGGTGGGCTTTTCCCGAATCATCTGCTTCTATATTGCCCATATCCCCTTCGTGCCGCATGGCATCCATCGGAGCACCGTGGCTCTCTCCCATTGGGTTGAAATGCCCGCCTGCCGAAGTGCCGTCAGCAGCAGAGCAATCGCCGCATTCGTGTATATGTATGCCATGTTTGCCCTTGGTTAAACCCTGCAAATCGGCTACCACTCTTACTCCGCCATCCACTTTGGTAAATGTAATGGTGCCCGTTACAATATTGCCCTGCGTGGGATAAACAACACAAACAGCTTTATTCACCATACTGCCGCCTGATGACATTGACATTTTGCTGTTCATGGTCTGTGCGCTGCCCATAGTATATATGGCAGCAACAAATAAAAAGAAAAAAATTGATCTTGCGTTTTTCATGTGAAGTTAATTTTAATAATTTTAAACTCTTTTAAATATTGATATTAAAACAATGTGAACTGTATAAAGTTCAAAATGATTATTGACAGGATATGGTTCCTGTCCTTTTCAGGAATGGAGTAAGTATCTGAAAAAAGACTCCCTTCTCAGGGAACCTTTGAACTCAAATCGGGCTAAATCTTTTCTATTGCGCATCAGCTCCTTCGCGAACACCTGGCTGCCCTGCAAACTAGATTAATTCTAAATTGATATCAATTGCCATTTCTTCGAACCTCCGTATCCTCAAATTATTTATTATTGCACGTAGTATGATAATTTTTAAACAGCTATTGAATAATTAAGACTTTACTGGTTCCATAAATATTAACTTTTTTTAACGATCTATTAATTTAATCCGACTTGAAATGATGACAAAACAGCTATCCAAAATTTGCTTGCTTATCCTGATAGCAATACTAACAAATTCTGTACATGCACAGGTGAAACCATACGGGTTTGATAAAATCACAGCTTCTGATTTTAGTTTAACCAACATTATTGATTCAACCGCTGAGGCTGTGGTAATAGCTGATGTTGGGAATACCCGTTTTGATTATGGGCCAACCGGATTTTACCTGATATTTGAACGCAAAACCCGGATTCGCATCCTTAAGCCCGAAGGAACTTCTCATGCCACGATTGAAATTCCATTGTATAAAACGACAAAAGATAAAGAAACTGTAGACTCTTTCAAGGGATATACGTATAACCTGGAAAATGGAGAAGTGGTTAAGACTAAAGTGAGGAAAGAAGATATGTTCCTGGAAAAGGTAAGTGAGAATTGGGACCAGGAAAAAATTGCAATGCCTTCAGTAAGGGAAAATTCAATTATTGAATATTCCTACAGGGTCAATTCCGACTTCTTTTTCAACCTGCAGCCCTGGTACTTCCAATCCGACATCCCGGTGCAATTAAGCCAGTACAGAGTTTTAATACCCGAGTATTTTGAATATAAAAAAATCTCACATGGATATGTTCCATTTTTGGTTAATTCGGTATCGAGAACAAATCAGAAATTCATTGTTCATGTACAATCGGCTATAGCACAGCAAGGAGTTCAGAGTGAACGCAGTTCGGCACGCAATGACGAATACAACCCGGCGGCAACCGAATACGTCTGGGTGACTCAAAATGTTCCTGCTCTTAAACCTGAGCCCTATATTACGACTGTAAAAAATTACCTTTCGAGTATTGAATTTGAGCTGGCGATGATAAAGATGCCGGGCTCTGCTCCCCAGGAGATTGCTGATAATTGGGAAACCATTAATACCAAATTGCTCGAAAACGAAGATTTCGGAAGGATAGTCAAAAAGGGCAACTTTATTTCTGACAAACTACCTGATATTGAGGCTAATGCATCAACGGAACTCGAAAAAGCAACTGCCATATTCAATTATGTTCAGCAAAGAGTGAAGTGGAACGAAGATTATGGAATATATGCGAATACAGTACCTCGGAAGGTGTTTGATGACCGCACCGGCTCAGTAGCTGACATCAATCTTATGATGGTAGCCTTGTTGAAGGAAGCCGGTTTAAATGCCGAACCTGTAATTCTAAGCACCCGCAGCCATGGGATTGTCATGGAAATGTTCCCGATACTTTCCAAGTTTAATTATGTAATAGGCATGGTTAAAATTGATACTGCCACATACCTCCTCGATGCAACTTCCCGTTTTGTCCCGTTTAACACACTTCCCGAGCGTTGCCTGAACGGGAGTGGGAGAATTATTTCAAAAAATAATGCCGGGTGGGTGCGTCTTTTAAATTCAGAAATCAGGAATGAATACACAAATGCCGCTTTTACCCTTGCTGCAGACGGTGCTTATTCAGGAACCTGCGCTATCAGCAGTGCCGGCCTGAGCGGAACGGACCGCCGTAATTCCTTCAAAAGCAAAGAGCAAAAGGATTTTATCAAAGAGTTCAATTCCAGCCACAGCACTTGGAGCATCAAAGACTTTACTTATAAAAATCTCGACACCGTTAATTCCCCTTTTTCTGAAACCTATACCATTGAAGCATCTGAAGGCGCGCAACTTGCCGGTGATCATATGTATCTGAACGTGATGGCTGGACTGGGAATGGCAAGTAACCCTTTTAAACTCGAAAAAAGAACCTACCCTGTCGATTTCAGTTGTCCGGCCAAAGAAACCATATTGGTTAGAATTACACTTCCCGAAGGATGGGTTGTGGAAGAGTTGCCCAAATCGGCACAGATTACCCTTCCTGAAAAATCAGCCTCCTTCAAAATGTCAGTAGTACAAAGCCAGGGATTTATACAGGTAACCAGCAGCCTTTATATTGATAAAACCATGTTTATTCCTGAGGAATACGAGCAGCTAAAGGAGTTTTTCCGCCTTATTGTAGCTAAGAATGCTGAACAAATCATTCTGAAAAAAGTCTGATTACTATGAAAATCCTGTTATTGCTGCTTATTTCCATGTCCGGATTTGTTTTGTGTGCAAACGCCGCTGACTTAAAGTTCAGTATTGCTGATATACCCGCAGCGCTGATGAAGAACGCCAACAGCATCATACGTGTTCATGAAACAACCTTCGAGGTTATAGATATCAACAAATCAAAGGAAACGGTACATTATGCCATAACCTTGCTGAATAATAAAGCCGCAGATGAAGCCGGCATCAAAGTTTACTACGACAAAACTTCATCAGTCAGTTACCTGAAATTCAGGATTTACAATGCGCTGGGAATGGATATTACCCGTTCGTTTAAAAAACTGGAAGTTACGGATGAAAGTGCAATTGATGGAGGTACATTGTATTCCGACGACCGCTGTAAAGATGTATCACCAGTCTTTGCCCAATACCCGGTGACCATCGAGTACAGCTATGAGGAGGTCAGTTCCCTCATATTCTCATACCCTTCATGGGCGCCTCTACTTTCATTTAATATGTCGTTGCAGGAAGCTTCATTTACCCTTATTACGCCAAAATCACTAAAACCGCGTTTCAAGGAAGTGAACCAGGTTCCTGCTGCCATAGTAACCGGTAACGAAAAATCAGATACCTATTCGTGGAAGGTCAGCAATTTAGCCGCTATCGAACAGGAGCCATTCAGCCCTCCTTTTTATGAAATGGTCCCATACCTGCTACTCGCGCCGGGGCATATCAGCTATCAGAAATATGATGAATCCTTTCAGGACTGGAATGAACTGGGCGAATTCATAGCATTTCTTATCAGGGATAGAAATACCCTGCCCGCCGAAACCATATCCAAACTTAATGAACTGGTAAAAAACTGCCCCGACCGGAAAAGTAAAATAAAAGCTGTATATTCTTATATGCAGAAGCATACACGGTATATCGGGGTGCAAATCGGGATTGGCGGCTGGCAACCCATCCCGGCCGATTATGTGGATAAAAAAGGATACGGTGATTGCAAAGGACTGGTTAACTATACCAAAGCATTGCTTAATGCAGTGGGAATACCATCCTGTTATACTCTGGTTTATGCCGGCAGAAATGCAAGTCCCCTTATTACAGATTTCCCATGTAATCGTTTTAACCATATTATACTTTGTGTGCCCGGTGACACGGATAGCACCTGGCTCGAATGCACCAGCCAGCAAAAGGCATTTGGGTTCCTTGGCAGTTTCACTGATAATCGTGATGCTCTATTGATCAGCGAAAACGGAGGCAAGCTGGTTCGCACACCCGCATACACTATCAAACAAAACACCGGAAACAGAAAAGTTACCGTTAACCTGAATGAAACAGGAGATGCATCCGTAAAATTAACCACATGGGTAAAGGGTCTTGAATCAGAAAATGTGGAAGCTGTTATGTACGACAGTCCTGAGGACCAAAAAAGAGGTTTCTATAAGCGATCAGGGCTTGCTGACAGCAAAATAAACAGCCTTAAATACACGCTTACAGGCGATTACCTTCCCGAAGGTAGCGAAGAAGCTGATTTGTTCGTGCCATCATTTGCATCAAAAAGCAGTAACCGTTTGTTTATGCCGGTGGTATTGCCGGATCGTTACAACAACATTCCTGCCTATACGGTTACAAGGATTAATCCTGTGGTAATAAATGATTCCTTCATCGATTGTGATACACTTGAGTTTTCGGTGCCTGATGGATTTGCAATTGAATTTATACCCGAAAACCAGGTAATTAATTCGAAATTTGGAGATTATTCTCTTTCTGTTGAAAAATCAGGTGACAAGCTGATCTGTATCAGGTCTTTTTCAATCCGTGAGAACAGGTTTCCGGCAGATGAATACATGGATTTTATTGCTTATTTAAAAAAGGTTTCCAAGTCAGATCAAACAAAGGTTGTGATGGTAAAAAGAACCTGATGCTCTTCAAAATATGGACGGTATACTTCCCGACTTTTAACTCTGATCCATAAAAATTAGGAGCAAGAATCTTCAGATGAAGCGTCAAAAAAATATATGTTTTATGATTTATGCTATCAATAAGACCTGATCTTCGTCAAATAAACTTATAAACATCAACCCCGGAATCGGATTTTTTAGCCTATTTTCGCAGTATCAAAATCACACAATAAGCATTATGGAAATCATTGGAAAAGTAGCTCAATTGTTACCACTGGTAACCGGACAAGGGAAAAACGGCGAATGGCGCAAACAGGAATTTATTATTGAAATTGCCGACGGACAGTATCCGAAAAAAATATGTTTCTCCCTTTGGGGTGATAAAATTGACCAGGCAGGATTATCTGCCGGCGAAACGGTAAAAGTATTTTTTGATATCGAAAGTCGCGAATATAATACCCGTTGGTTTACCGAAGCCAAAGCCTGGAGAGTTGAAAAACAAGGCGCAACTGCCGGTGCACCCATTCAGACTTCATCACCGCAAGTGCCCAACGATGCCCCGGCTTCGTTCAATGCAGCCCCGGTGGAGGACGATTTGCCTTTCTAAAAACCAGTAATCTACTTCCTGAAAAAGGACCGGGAAACCGGGGTGGCTGACAGTTCGACTTATACAGTTTAGCTGAAGATAGGCCCGTGTCTACCTGCAGTGTCAGCCAGGTTACAAACGCGAAACGTGTTACTGTCAATTAGGGCAAGATGCAAATTCCCGCCGCAAATCTTCCTGTAACTCCGCCGGATGCCCTTGACGAGAAGAAGGTATCGGCATGGCATTGCGTACACAGTTCCGATGGTTCAATATTCAATGGTTTAACACCGCTATCGGTAAGTTGTTTCCGGTTGGCATACCACAGGTCGAAATAAGGTTTCGGAGAAGATTCCTTTGTTACCAGGTAGCCCTGTGTAGTTCCAAAACTCAGTTCAACCACCTGCTTAACTTCTTCCCCCACTTCATAGCAACAAGGCCCGATGGAAGGCCC
>JBBSBT010000196.1:0-6194 GCA_038250985.1 Bacteroidales bacterium | reverse complement strand
TGATCTGGTTATCTGGAATCCGGAAGTGAAATCGGTTATTTCTGTTAAAGACCAAATTCAGCAATGTGATTCCAATATTTACGAAGGATTTCAAATAATCGGGGAAGCGGAATACGTTTTACAGAATGGCAGAATACTAATACCTTCAGATCCAAATCCTTCATATATCTAGCTATTTGCAATTCGCGAAACTCGAATATTTTGGTTTTCCCATATTTTAGGTCATGCCTACTTTAGTCTCGGCGAATGCATTTCCTCTCCCCGCATCGTCTTTTGCGCCAGGCTTTGCACATTTTCTTCAGTAACAAGTTTTGTTAAGGCATCCCGGATACCGGCATATTTTTCATGCAACGGGCAGGGATTGTTTTCGTCGCATTGTTTTAATCCAAAACCACAGCCCTTGAATATAGTATCTCCTTCTATAGCTATGATCAGTTCTTTTAGCGATAAATCAGGTTTTGAACTATCAAAATAAAATCCTCCGCCTTTCCCTTTCTGCGATTCAATAAATCCTTGCCGAACCATTCGTTGTAAGATCTTGGCAGTATAAAAATGCGGGGCGTCTATTTGCTCTGCAATTTCAACTATTCCCGGCCGCTTGCCTTCGGAATTCTGTAATTGTATGTAAACCAATCCCCTGATAGCATATTCTGTTTCCTTATTGAACATAATATCTTACTTTATAGTTGTATCATAATCTGTCAAAGGTATAAATAAAAAATTTAATAAATAATAAAAGACCTTTTAGTCTTCTAACCAATTTTATATTTATCTTTGTCGCAAAATTAAACCTAAATCATATGTCGAATCAAATAAATACAGAACCAACCGTTGGCGAAATTGTAGCCAATGATTTCAGAACCGCCTCGGTATTCAAAGAAGCAGGAATCGATTTTTGTTGCGGAGGAAATAAAAGCATTGCCACAGCCTGTAAAGAAACAGGTGCTGACGCCCAGGTTTTATCGGGTAAATTAAAAGCACTGGAGGCGATACCCCCTTCCGGCAATCAGAATTTTAAAGAGTGGGAACTCGGTTTCCTAAGTGATTATATCATGAACACACACCATAAATTCGTGCTGAAAAATCTGCCTGAGCTGGTTTTTTACACGCAGAAAATTGCCGATGTTCATGGCGTTAATCATCCTGAACTTTTTGAAGTAGCAGATTTATTTACAAAGATCAATGCAGAACTCCTTCAGCACCTCAGGAATGAAGAAGAGGTTTTATTTCCCGCTATCAAAGCAGCAGGCACCAAACCTACACCCGAAATAAAAGCAACCATAATTTCCGAAATCACACGCATGCAGGGCGAACACGAATTTGCCGGTGGCGCCATGGATAAAATTAATGTATTGACCCATAACTACCTTGTTCCTGCAGATGCCTGCAATACCTACCGGGTTTCGCTCCAATTGCTTGAACAATTTGAAGATGATCTTCATGTACATGTGCATCTCGAAAACAATATTCTTTACCCGAAAGCGCTGAAGCTGGCTGAGTAAGAAAAAATGTGGGATGTCGGCCCTTCGACTACGCTCAGGGACCGAGTCGGAAGATGGAAGTCGGAAATTACAAATCGTTTTTAAACTGTGAGGTTCTCAATCTTCACCACTCACCTTGCCGCCCTTGGCCTTATAGTGCATCATTCTTCTTTTGCAGAAATAAATTTTCAACTTTAATAAAAACTTAATTATCATGAAAACTGCAACCCAAAACCTCGAAAGTGATCATGTTCAGATCCTTCGCCTGGTTGAAGTAATGGAGCGGATCACTGAATCCACAAATCCAGATGTTGAACACCTGGAATTGATTGTAAAAATTATCCGCGAATTTTCTGATGGCATTCATCATGCCAAGGAAGAACAGTTATTATTCCCTTTAATGGTACAAAAAGGATTCTCGGATCAAACAGGGCCGGTAGCAGTTATGCTTCATGATCATGTGGAGGGGCGTAATTTCGTTAAAGAAATGGCGGAAAATATTTCGCTTTTTAAGCAAGGGAATTCCGCTGCATTAAAGGCTCTTTATTCCTATATGCTTGCGTATACTGATTTGTTGAAAAACCATATCGCCAAGGAAAACAATGTGTTGTTTCGCATGGCTGACAATGTTTTCTCAAAAGCCGAGCAGGAATCGCTGCTGCTCGATTTCGCAAAGGTGGAGGAAAAAGCCGGCAATGGAACCAGAAAAGTTGATTATTTAACCATGATTGATCAACTTGCCAAGGATTATTCCTTATAACAATCACTAAAAAGAAACCATATAACCATTAAAAATAAGAGTGCTTAGTTTACTGTGCTTAGTGCTTGGTGGTCTCAAATCTAAATTTGGCATTAAGCAAGTTTTTCAATTTAATTTTACTATGCAGTCAGTCTAAAGCACTAAATACTAAATGCTAAGCACCATGCACTAAGCACTAAGTACCATGCACCATGAACTTAAAAACTTTTTACTCGCAATCTTCCTAAACACTATCAATATTTATCAGACAAACACAAACAATCAACTAACCATTTAAAACAACTTAACCATTAACTTATGAATACAAAAAAACTCTGGATTGCTTTTATCGCAGTCATTGTGATTTCTTTTTCCGTGCTGGGATATTTCGGCAGGGAAATATACAGGAAAGCTCCTCCAATTCCGGCCCAGGTAATTACTCCTGATGGTACAGTTCTGTTTACAGGCCAGGATATTAAAGATGGTCAAAACATCTGGCAATCTATCGGTGGTCAGGAAGTTGGCACCATTTGGGGCCACGGAGCATATGTGGCGCCCGACTGGTCGGCCGACTGGTTGCATCGTGAAGCTGAGTTCATACTCAACTATTATGCCCGTGAGTACGACAGCATGGATTATAAAGATCTTCCGGCTGAAAAACAGGCCATGTACAAAGTGCGGTTGCAAAAGGAATTACGTACCAATACATACGATGAGGCAAAAAATGTATTTGTTGTTTCGCCTTTGCGTGCCGCCGCCATTGCTGCAGTAGGTAAGCACTATGCCAGCCTGTTTATGAACGATCCGGCTCTTGAACAGTTACGTGGATATTATGCTATTCCTCCAAATACAATTAAAACTGAGGATCGCATGGCTAAGATGAATACCTTTTTCTTCTGGACTGCATGGGCTTGCGTTACCAACCGTCCGGACAGTCAGATTTCGTACACCAATAACTGGCCATCCGAAGAACTGGTTGACAATAAACCCACCAGCTCACTTATTTTATGGACGGGTTTCAGTGTAATCATGTTACTTATTGGAATTGGATTACTGGTTTGGTATTATGCTTCCAGTAAAGAAGACGAACCTGCAGAGATGCTGAAACAGGATCCTTTCTTTGGGCTAACGATGACTCCATCAATGAAAGCTACCCTTAAATATTTCTGGGTGGTTACCGCTCTGATACTGGTGCAGATAGTCATGGGAGTAGTAACGGCGCATTATGGTGTGGAAGGACAGGCGTTTTACGGACTTCCGTTGGCACAGATCCTTCCTTATTCACTTTCGCGGACCTGGCATATACAAATTGCCATTTTCTGGATTGCAACTTCATGGCTGGCTACAGGATTATATCTGGCACCGGCAGTTTCGGGTCACGAACCAAAATTTCAGCGTCTTGGGGTAAACTTTCTGTTTATTGCTTTGCTGGTAATTGTTGTCGGTTCTTTGATTGGTCAATGGTTTGGTATTATGCAGAAACTTGGATTGGTTACAAACTTTTACTTTGGCCACCAGGGATATGAATATGTGGATCTGGGCCGTTTCTGGCAGGCGTTTCTGTTTATCGGTCTCGTTCTTTGGTTGTTCCTGATGGGGCGTGCTATCTGGCCTGCCCTTAAAAAGAGAGACGAAAGCAGGCATCTCCTGGGTATGTTTTTAATAGCTTCCATTGCTATCGCTGCTTTTTACGGCGCCGGTCTTATGTGGGGACGTCAGACAAATCTTGCTATCGCCGAATACTGGCGCTGGTGGGTTGTTCATCTCTGGGTTGAAGGATTTTTTGAAGTATTTGCAACGGTTGCCATCGCTTTCCTTTTTGTAAAACTAAACCTGATCCGCGCCGCTACAGCAACCTCCAATGTTTTGTTCTCAACAATCGTTTTCCTTTCGGGTGGTATTCTGGGAACTTTCCACCACCTGTATTTTTCGGGAACGCCAACGGCTATACTTGCCTTGGGGGCATCGTTCAGTGCACTGGAAGTTGCGCCGCTGGTATTGATTGGATTTGAAGCATATGGCACACTTAAACTCTCGCGAACCAACAACTGGCTGCAGAATTACAAATGGCCTATTTATAGTTTCCTTGCTGTTTCTTTCTGGAACCTGGTAGGTGCCGGTATATTCGGATTCCTGATCAATCCTCCTATTGCACTTTACTACATGCAGGGATTAAATACAACGGCTCTTCACGGTCACGCTGCACTGTTTGGCGTTTATGGAATGCTTGGCATAGGGCTTATGCTCTTTGTGCTTCGCACCATGGATGCCGGCGCAATATGGAAAGAAAAATACATCCGTTTCGCTTTCTGGGCCATTAATATAGGTTTGGCACTTATGATCCTGATCAGCTTGCTTCCTGTAGGTTTGGCTCAAACCTGGGTAAGTGTTAAATATGGGTTATGGTATGCCCGTTCAGCAGATTTTATGCAGGACAGTACATTATCATTCTTCCGTTGGCTAAGGGTAATTGGTGATACGATTTTTGCAATGGGTACCGTTGCACTTGCATGGTTTATTGTCGGCCTGAAAACAGGATGGAGTATTGAAAAAAAATAAGAGGTTAATATTATGCCTAATGCGTTCCGGAGTAGTAATACTTCGGAACGTTTTTTATTCGGGTTAACGCCAATAATAATTGTTCCTTAATTTACCGGGAGTACGTTTTGTGGCTTGGCAAGCATATTGCAAGCTGCATATTTCAAGTAAAACCGCTTCAATCATTAAACTTTTTCCTTTTAAAAATCTATATTTGCACAATCATTAAAAAGGCTCCGGCAAAGTAAAAAATGCCTGAAATGTCAGATCCCGTGTCATTCCCTAATCTCAAAATAATGAAAACATTATTTCTTGTTCTTTTTGTTTTACTGAGTACCAGTATTTTTTCACAAAATTCATCGCAGTATGATAACATCATGCTCACAACAGCAAACGAATACCGGAACGCAGAACCACAGGTGATGCTGGCTGCCGATTATGTATACTCCACGCCAATTGATAAGGACAATCTGAACCGGAAAAATTCAATTTCTTTTATCATGAAATGGATGGGGGGGACATCGGACTTTTCGTTTATAATGGATGCAACGGTTATGAAGATAGTTAATAATGACAGGGATGTAATGGGCATTTATTCTGCATGCCTTGCTAAATATGCACTCCAACAGGGTAAGGGTGTCGACCGGGACTCGTTGAAGTATAATTCCTATTTACTGCTCGCTAACTATTGCGAAGATCCGGGTAACAACTACAAGCCCAAAGGAGAAATTAAAAAACTGATTGAAGCAAAAAATCAGCATAAGCTACAGGAATATCTCGACTCAAAACAAAAATAACCTTTACCCTCAATTTCTTAGTGAACTATTACAATTATATAAATGGCTGTTTCTGATGCCACCGTCCTGTTAAAAGCTTCAGGCTGTTTACTGAATTTTACCAGGCTCAAAACAATTGAACTTTTGAACAATTGTATGGAAAAATCTGACTGCGGGCATCCCTAACCCCTAAATCCTAATCCCCAAATCCTTGAACCAACCTATACGTATATATCTTGCTCCTTTCCAGGGAATTACCGGGGTTACCTTCCGGAAGATTTATACAAAATATTTCCAGGGAGTGGATAAACTCTTTACGCCTTTTTTTACAGGTATTTCCGGCGATTCGAAACTTTCTCCCCGGAAATTAGCTGAGTTAGGCAATGCTTACGAAAACGGGGTAGAGGTAGTACCGCAAATACTCAGCAAGGATGCTGGCGAAATGATCCGGTTTGCCAGCTTTTGCCGGAAGATGGGTTTCAAAGAACTTAACTGGAACCTGGGCTGTCCCTATCCCATGGTTGCAAAAAAGAAACGAGGTTCCGGCATGCTTCCCTATCCCGAAATGGTTGATGAAATCCTTTCAAAAGTGGTTAGCGAAACAGATATCAGTTTCTCGGTAAAATGCAGGCTTGGGTACGAGTCAGCTGAAGAAATTTA